>JAUNEN010000047.1 GCA_030525525.1 Erysipelotrichaceae bacterium | reverse complement strand
GCGAAATCACTAGTATTTATCGTGTTTGTCATCCACAAAATTGTTTACTGTTAGAAAAATAATTTAAAAGATATCTCGACAACATCAAATAATGCAGGAAAATCTGTCATGAAGCCTGCAACAGTAATGTTAACGAGAGTTCAATATAGGGTTGTTTAAAAATGGTAGATATGAAAGAAATAATAAATAGTTTGAAAAAATGCATACGACTCTATTATGTGAGATTCTGTTTGTCCATAATCGTATTCTTGTTGATTTGCATATGTGTTGTCAGCTGGACATTCACTGGCGAAATAATACTACTGGAAGTGAATAATCTGATTATCAATGTCAGGCATGTTTTTGTGGCATTGATTATATTCCTCGAGTGTATCTGGTTTTATGCGCATCATTACATCGCAAAAAAGACAACCAGAAATCCAGATAAGGGAAAACCTTATACAATCAAATTAAGTGTACACGAAATTGATGAAGTTCTTTGTGTATTGAGAAAGCATCTTAATTTCACAAAAATCAACGATGAATGCTTATATGTTTTCAGGGAAAGCAATGCAAAACGTGACTGGCGAGTATTTCTGTTTATATTTGACAGGAACAATTGTTGTGATGGTATAGATGCTGCTTCGCAATTTGTTAAAACAGTCAATGAAGCCACTGGATTTAAATACAGAGTACAGTATAAAGGATCAATTGCATATTCTTTAAGAGCGCAAATCTTTATTTATGACAAGATCCCTGCAACGATGATTGAAGCAACGCAAAATAGTGTCAAAACTGATATTACGGCAGGAGATATTCTCGTTAATTTCATGATTGATCTGAAGGAAGGGGTGCTGTATATACCGAGATTATGCGAGGGGGTCAGTCTGGATTATTTATTAAAGCCATACACTTATGCGATTGAACGGATTGGTGAATATCTGGAACTGATTTAACCAAATGTTTTGAAGTAATATCGGAAATTAGTGATTTTAGCATTATAATCCGAACAATATTGACGCAGGATTTGAGAATGAATATACCTACAGCAATACTGACAGCACATTGTCATCAGTTGATCTGTCAATCTCTTTACCTGATATTGGCACTGAACTGCAGAATATATTGACTGTACATACACCCCGTTAAGACGGATCTGGAAGAAATCAAATCAATGAGTAAGCTCGAAAACTCACGTCATGCAATGACGATACCTGTAGGTCAAAGAACCTGAGATAGTACATATCTTTGTAAGTGATGAAGAGATTATAACCACACCGAATCATCCGTTCTGGCATCCGCATAAAGGATGGACAGCAGCGATTGACTTAAGAGCAGGAGACATCCTTGTACTTGTCAACGGTGCGTGTGTCATTGTTGAAAAGATACAGCATGAGATACTTGAGAGACCGGTTGAAGTCTATAACTTCCAGGTTGAAGAAGACCATACATACTATGTATCAGACAGCAGTGTGCTGGTGCATAATGCGTGCTCGCAAAGAGCTGCAATGAGAGAAGCAAAAAGAAATGTGAATATACCAATGTCTGAGCTGCCGACCAAAGTTGAATATATCCTATGACTGGTGCAAATGGAAAAAATGTAATTGGCAAATTAGAGATATATGGAAATAAATATATCAGAAATGACATAGGTGATCATCTCTTTTATGATGGTCCTACAATGGCAAGACATTATAATGCGGGGATTGTAGTTGGCACCAAACTCATATCTAATAAATCTCACTTTTTCTATTAATGCGGCGAACAATGATTTATGATAGCTTTTGGATGAAAAAAAACGAAAAATATATGAAGCTCTCAGCAAGAATGATTCTTCAGTTTGAAGATGAATCTGAGGTTTATATATCCGGTGCACCATCATGTTGGGATGATGAATTGAATAAGCGAATAGATTTTTTTCAATATGATGTTTACTATATTTGCGGTTATGTCGTCCCTGCGATGTATGTTAATAGGATAACTGATTATAAAAACAATAGATGTATGACAGATGATCCTAATTGTTTAATAAGTAAACATTATGATATCGAAATTGGTCGGGTATATTTTAGGATTGTCAAAAATAATTCACGTAATGCATTAAGTAACAGTATATCTTCTATTATTGCTTTTCTGCCAAAGGAAAGAAATCTCTTTGTGAATGAGATATTTCATGAAATGTATAATGAAAAATTTGATTTTTATTCTCAAGGTTATAAAAAGCTTTTTATGGATTTAATGAATAAGCACGAACGCTCAATATGGATACGATATTCACATGAAATATATGAGTATTTAGAAATCTGGACAGAGAATACTGAGTTGTTTTTTAATTCGGAAATAGTCAGAAATTGGAACAATAAAGAATTTGAGCCAATCTCTCATTGTACGCAATATTCATTTAATCCGTAACTTCCCGACATTAGGTATTATAAGGAATCTATAAAATCGTCAAAAACATCGATGAATACTGATGTTATCGGTTATTATTGATACCTGTATATGAGATAATAATAGTACCTGTTGGGAACTATTATGAAAGCAAAAATCACTTATCCCGATTGGGTTGAAAAATACAGATCAAGAAATCATGAAATCAAACGCATAGGTTCGAATTATTACCTTTATGAACGTAAGACTGTCTATGACAGAGAAACCAAAAAGCCGAAAAAAATCTCAGGCGAGTATATCGGAAAGATCAAAGAGGATTATTTTAATCATGAGTAAATTAATGAACAAGATCAAAGGTATTAGTAATGCATCACCTGAAAAGCGCTATAAGAACTTCATTTCAACCGCAGCAGATCGTGAAGAAGTCTGGCTATTGGAAAACGAAGATGGATATGCGACATGGGATGATGCAAGGGGGACGATCAGGCTGATTGTATATCCTACACAAGAAGATGCGGAAATGTTTGCTGAGAATGATAAACCTGTATCGATTGAAATCAAAAGTTTTCTGCATAGATGCGTTGATCAGCTGGAAGATACAGAAATTGGTTTTCTTGTATACCCGAACGGTACTGACGGATATGCTGTCAGTACAGACCAGATGATCAAAGATTTGGTTGATTCATTAATGCAGTATGCATGATAAACTGGTTGCTGTTATGTGACGGATTTTGCATACAGTTATAATACAGATGATTTTCCTGAGCTGCTTTGATTGTATTGGCGGTGTAGTGTTTAGAAGGAAGCAGAAAATAAGTAAGAACTCTGTAGAGGCGGCGGTGGCTTTCGAAAAATACACAGGCACCCCGATATACCACTTCATTCCGGGTTCTTTGATGACTCTTTTGGCGGTACTGCACTTTTTCGTGAAAGTACCGGTTTCAGGACAGAGAACGGGTTCACTGCACTCAGCTAAAAATCTCCTTGATGATGAGGGTGCGCAGTAATACGCAAACGTGCTAAAATAGGCATGATTGTTGACCAGGGTCCGTGAAGTTGTCGTAGGCTTACAGCGGACCTTTTCCTTTCTGCATTTACAAGAATTTGATAATAGATTTTCGATTTCCTCGGGCACCATAAAGGTGCCGTTGTCAATCGAAGGATTTTCTTGCGGTGTTGACTTCCGAAAGCAGGGAAAGGAAAGGGAAGACCCGTCAAAGTCACCCCAAAGTTGTTTGTAGGTTGAATTCATCTCATTGAGGCGCTCCCCGCGTTACGGTGAAGGGACATGCCCGCCAAAGCTAAGTTTTGATAGTCTTTTCTTTTTGCCTGTTTCTGTCATAGATTTGAACTTGACAATATGAAATTTAGAATCTACATACTTCCGAGCATTGCATAATTCAGCTGTGTTACATTGTCTGCGAAAATTAGAAGTTGATACCGTTTTCTGTTCAAATTCAGATCTTTTTTTTTGGATAATCAGCGCGACCGGATACGTCAAAAGCAGAATTGATGACAACGTGGAAATTAATGGTGAAATTTATCACGAAAAGATGAATTTTGCGTGTCAATAAAATTTGAATTGTGCTATCATATCTCTGATTTTGGCTTATAGGAGGTTAGGTATTTTTTATGAATAAGCAGGTTCATATCACCGAAGTAGTACTGCGAGATGCCAATCAGTCTCAGATTGCCACCCGTATGCCCAGATCCGACTTTGAGGATATCCTCGAAACAATGGATCAGGCCGGATACTACTCGATGGAAGTCTGGGGAGGCGCTACATTCGATTCCTGTCTTCGTTATCTTGACGAAGATCCGTGGGACAGACTGCGTTTCATCCGTTCCAAAGTGAAGAACACAAAGCTGCAGATGCTTCTGAGAGGACAGAACATTCTGGGATACAGACATTATTCAGATGACACCGTCCGTGCATTCGTCCGTAAGTCGGTCGAAAACGGAATTGATATTATCAGAATCTTCGACGCTCTGAACGATCCGATGAACATGGCTACAGCTATTGATGAATGTCTTAAGGCAGGCGGACATGCACAGGGCACAATCTGCTACACCATCAGCCCGATTCACACATTTGAAAAATATGTTGAACTCGGCAAGAAGCTCGAGGAAATGGGCTGCAATTCCATCTGCATCAAGGACATGGCAGGAATCATGAGTCCGCAGGTATGCTACGACCTGGTTTCCGCACTTGTCAAAGAAGTAAAGATTCCGGTTTATGTACATTCACACAGCACAACCGGTCTTGGTCCCCTGACATTAATGAAGGCAGTCGAAGCCGGAGCGGCAGGCATCGATACAGCAATTTCAATCTTCTCAGGCGGCACATCACACCCTGCAACAGAATCACTTGTCTATGCTCTGGAAGAAATGGGCTTTGACACAGGTGTCAATCTCAAGGTCTGCCAGAAGATCAACGATCACTTCAAGCCGGTCCAGGCAAGATTCCTCAAGGAAGGCGGCCTCAACCCGAGTGTTCTGACAACAAAGATCGATGCTCTGAACTATCAGATTCCGGGCGGCATGCTGTCAAATCTGATTGCTCAATTGACGAGTGTCAACAAGCTCGACAAGCTGGATGAAGTTCTTGAAGAAACACCGCGTGTCCGTAAGGATCTCGGATATCCGCCTCTGGTTACACCGATGAGCCAGATGGTCGGCGTACAGGCTGTCACAAACGTTCTGACAGGTGCCCGTTACAAGAACATCTCCAAGGAAGTCAAGAGCTACCTCAGAGGTGAATACGGTAAAGCTCCGGGTGAAGTCAGCCAGGAACTCGTCAAGCTCGCGCTTGGCGATGAGAAGCCGATCGAAGGCAGATATGACGATATGATCGAACCGGAAATCCCGGGTGCGAAGGCATATCTTGGATCATTGGCTGAAAGTGAAGAAGATGTCCTCAGCTATGTTGCATTCCCTCAGCAGGCAGAAGCTTATCTGAAGGAACGTCAGGAAAAGAAGGCTCTCAAGGTCAGCTACTCAATTGAGGAGGCACAGTAATATGCCGATTCTCGAAGCACTTATGGTTGCTGTTTCGGGATTCCTTGTTGTCTTTATCATGCTGGTGATTCTGTGGGGAATCATCGTTCTGATCAGCAAGGTCGTCAATACAGTCGAAAAGACAACTGAAGTCGCTGCTCCGGTTGAATCAGCTGAACAGCTGCCGGTGAAGACGGAAGAAGTCAAAAAACCGCATGAAATCTACGGCGGTGAGATTGCATTGTATGACGTTGATGAGAAGACAGCCGCATGCATTATGGCGATTGTCAGCGACTCATCAGGAATTCCGCTTGACCATCTGATTTTCAAATCAATCAAAGCATTGGACTAAGGGGGCTTAACAGATGAAATATATTGTTACATTAAACGGCAAGAAGTATGAAGTTGAAGTTGAAAACGGAAATGCTACTGCCGTATATGCCGGCAAGGCAGAAGAAATGAAGGCAGCACCGGCTGCTGAAAGTACACCTGCACCCGCACCGGCTGCAGCACCTGCACCGGCAGCACCGGTACAGACAGGGGCAGGAGATCCTGTCAAGTCACCGATGCCGGGCACAATTCTTGATGTCCGCGTATCCAAGGGACAGAGCGTCAAGGAAGGAGAGGTTCTCTTCATTCTTGAAGCTATGAAAATGGAAAATGAGATTGTTGCCCCGAAAGCCGGCACAATTACATCAATTACTGTTGAGAAAGGTGCTTCCATTCAGACAGATCAGATTCTGGCAACACTGCAGTGAGGTAAGTGCTGATGTATATTATCAATGTCCTTATCAAAATCTTCCAGGAATCCGGTTTCGCTGCACTTCTTGAAGATCCCAGATATCTTGTCATGATTCTTGTCGCATGCCTCTTGCTTTATCTTGGCATTGCGAAAAAATATGAACCGCTTCTGATGATTCCGATTGCTTTCGGCGTATTGCTTGCAAACCTGCCGCGCACCGGAATTACCGACGGTCTGATTCACTATCTTTCACTTGGTGTTGAGTACGGAATCTATCCTTCACTCGTGTTCCTTGGAACCGGAGCGATGACTGATTTCGGACCGTTGATTGCTTCGCCGTCATCCCTGATCATGGGTGCCGGCGCTCAGTTCGGTATTTTTACTGCCTTCCTGCTTGCGCTTGCACTCGGATTTGATCCGAAGGTCGCAGCTGCAATCGGCGTCATCGGCGGTGCCGACGGTCCTACAGCAATTCTGACAGCTTCCAAGCTGGCGATGGAATATCTGCCTGCAATCGCAATTGCGGCATATTCCTATATGGCTCTGATCCCGATGATCCAGCCGCCTCTGATGCGCATGATGACAACCGAAAAGGAACGCAAAGTCGTCATGAAGCAGACCCGTGCGGTTTCCAAAAAGGAAAAGATCATCTTCCCGATCGCTGTTACCATTTTTGTCGTCCTTCTGATTCCGGATACAGCACCGCTTGTCGGTATGCTGATGTTCGGCAACCTGCTGAAGGAAACAGGTCTGACTGACAGACTGTCCGATACAGCTCAGAATGCATTAACAAACATTGTCATTATATTCCTTGGTATCTCTGTAGGTGCCAAGGCAGTTGCCACAACCTTCCTGACACTCCGTACAATTGAGATCATTGTCCTCGGTCTGATCGCTTTCAGTTTCTCAACAATCGGCGGTCTCATGCTTGGCAAGATCATGTACAAGGTCACCGGCGGCAAGGTCAATCCTCTGATCGGCTCTGCAGGTGTATCCGCTGTCCCGATGGCAGCGCGTGTCAGCCAGATTGAAGGCCAGAAGGCCAATCCTACCAATTATCTTCTCATGCATGCAATGGGACCCAATGTTGCGGGTGTCATCGGTTCGGCTGTCGCAGCCGGCTTCATGCTGAAGATTTTCGGCGGCTGATCAAGCGAAAAGTCACGGGAAATCCTGTGACTTTTGTTCATTCTGACAGCAGCTGAAACAGCTATAAAGAAAATGAAAGCGGATACATTGAACATCAAATGAAATTTGATTGAAAATTCACAAAACTAGGTGAAATAGCGCTTTTCTTTTCAGTTAAAAAAGACTAAAATACGCGTTGAAATGTTACGAAACATTTAAGGAATGGAGGAATATATGTCTGAAATCAACTTAACAAAATACGGTATTACCGGAACAAAAGAGATTGTTTACAATCCTTCCTACGAGCTCCTTTTCGAAGAAGAAATGAAGCCCGAACTGACTGGTTATGAGAAGGGACAGCTGACTGAACTGGATGCTGTCAACGTCATGACAGGTATCTACACAGGACGTTCTCCTAAGGACAAGTACATCGTCATGGATGAAAACTCCAAGGACACTGTCTGGTGGAATACTCCGGAATATCCCAACGACAACCATCCGCTCTCCGAAGAGAACTGGACAAAGCTCAAGGCTCTGGCTCAGAAGGAACTCTCAAACAAGAGACTGTTTGTTGTCGATGCTTACTGCGGTGCAAACAAGGACACACGTATGGCTGTCCGCTTCATGATGGAAGTCGCATGGCAGGCTCACTTCGTCAGAAACATGTTCATCAAGCCGACAGAAGAAGAATTAAAGACATTCGAACCGGACTTCGTTGTCTACACAGCTTCCCTGGCAAAGGTTGATGATTATAAGGAAATGGGTCTCAACTCCGAGACAGCTGTTGCCTTCAACATCACAAGCCGTGAACAGGTCATCCTGAACACATGGTATGGCGGTGAAATGAAGAAGGGTATGTTCTCAATGATGAACTACTACCTGCCGCTTAAGGGAATTGCTTCCATGCACTGCTCTGCTAACACAGATATGGAAGGCAAGAACACAGCAATCTTCTTCGGTCTTTCCGGAACAGGTAAGACAACTCTGTCCACAGATCCGAAGCGTCTGCTCATCGGTGATGACGAGCACGGCTGGGACGATGAAGGCGTCTTCAACTTCGAAGGCGGCTGCTATGCCAAGGTTATCAACCTCGACAAGGATTCCGAACCGGATATCTACAACGCAATCAGAAGAGATGCTCTTCTCGAAAACGTTACAGTCGATGCAGAAGGCAAGATCGATTTCGCTGACAAGAGCGTAACCGAGAACACACGTGTTTCCTATCCGATCGACCACATCGAAAAGATCGTACGTCCGGTTTCCGCAGGTCCTGCTGCAGAGAATGTAATCTTCCTGTCTGCTGATGCATTCGGCGTTCTGCCGCCTGTATCCATCCTGACACCGGAACAGACACAGTACTACTTCCTCTCCGGCTTCACTGCCAAGCTGGCAGGAACAGAGCGCGGTATTACAGAACCGACTCCGACATTCAGCGCTTGCTTCGGACAGGCATTCCTCGAACTCCATCCGACAAAGTATGGTGAAGAGCTCGTCAAGAAGATGCAGAAGAGTGGTGCAAAGGCATATCTTGTCAACACCGGCTGGAACGGAACAGGCAAGAGAATCTCCATCAAGGATACAAGAGGCATCATCGATGCAATTCTGAACGGTGATGTTCTGAAGGCTCCGACAAAGAAGATCCCTTACTTCGACTTCGAAGTACCGACAGAACTGCCTGGAGTTGATTCAGGTATTCTGGATCCGCGTGACACATATGCAAATGCAGAAGAGTGGAACGCAAAGGCAGAAGATCTCGCTTCCAGATTCATCAAGAACTTCAAGAAGTACGAGACAAACGCAGCAGGCAAGGCACTGGTTGAAGCAGGCCCGAAACTTGGCTGATTAAAACAGACTTTCAGAAACTGATGTGAGCAATCTCATCAGTTTTTTTCTTTTTCCTTCATTTTTGGACGGCGTATCAGCCGGATAGAACTGTAAAATAATTTGGATACCGGCTTTTCCCAAAGAGGTTCGCAGTCCGCTGATATTCAGTGATCCGGCGCTTTTGAATTGAAGAATCAATCGTTTTATTTTAATTCTTGAAATTCAAGGGCAGGAGTTAGATGTAAAGGTACATCTTGGTGGTGTTTGGGGCCGGATTGCGCAGTTTTATGATACGTTCAAACTGCATTAAAGCTTCATCTCTATTCATTAAATGTGATCTCCTTTCATGATAAAGATGAAGTAATGATAAATTCTCAGCAAAATTTTGTGAAAGGAGCTCGCCCTTTCAAGAGGGCGTTAGTACAATTATTAAGGACTCGGGAGTAAATTTATGAAGGCTTATATCAACTGTAAAATCTATCAAAGCGAAGATACTGCATTTCTGATCGACGGCAGTGAAATTATCGCCACAGGCAGCGATGAAGAAATCAGAAAGATGATCGCTTCAAATGTTGAAGTGATTGATCTGACGGGAATGTTTGTACTGCCGGGCTTTGTGGATACCCACATGCATTTATATTCGCTTGGTAATTATCTGAACTCACTTCGCTTAAACGGTGTGAGGTCGTATGCAGAGCTCAAGGAAAAGCTCATGGCACGCGCTGAAAAGACACCGAAAGGAGAATGGATTGTCGCAAGAGGCTATAATGAAGAACTCTTCAGCGATCAAATCAAACCGGAACGAAAGTTTCTTGATGAAGTCATCAAGGACCATCCTTTGCTGTTGGTGCGTACATGCGGACACGTTGCCGTATTGAATTCAGAAGGAATCAGAAAAGCAGGAATTGATGAAACAACCGAAACAGAAGGCGGCAGGTTTCATATCGATACAGGAATCTTAGAAGAAAATGCGATCAGCTATGTCAAAGAAAAGATGCCGCTGCCTGATGAAAAGAGTATCATCCATGATCTTGAAACAGCGATGGCTTACTGCAATGCCCATGGCATTACAGCAGTCGGCTCGGATGATTTCAGATCAGTCACTGATGATTACCGCACCATGCTCAATATTTATGAAAAGCTTTCCTATCAGGAAAAGATGAGTGTAAGAGTCAATGAGCAGTGTCAGTTCGCAACTCCGAAGTCTTTCGCAGATTTTCTGGATGACGGATATACCATGGATGTCGGAAATGATTTCTTCCGCATCGGACCGCTGAAGCTGATCACTGACGGGTCGCTTGGCGGCAGAAGTGCAGCGATGCTCAATGATTATGCAGATGATCCCGGAAATAACGGCATCATGGTGATGGATGAAACGGAAATTGAAACATTTGTCCGTTTGGCAAACCGCTTCAACATGCCAACGATTGCCCATGCGATCGGCGACAGGGCAGTTGAAACAATGCTCGATATTTTCGAGGATACCGTTTATGAGGGCAATCCTCTGCATTCAGGTCTTGTGCATTGTCAGATCATGTCCGCAAAACAATTGAAACGCATCATTGACATGAAGCTTTCCTGCTACATTCAGCCGCAGTTTATCGATACGGATGCTTCGATCGTTGAAAAAAGAGCCGGAAAGAAACTGGCAGAATCATCCTATCCGTTTAAAACACTCTTTGAACATACACTGACAAGCGGCGGCAGCGATGCGCCGGTTGAACTGCCTGATCCGCTTGCTTCGATCACAATGGCTGTGACACGCACAAGCATGCATACAGGTGATTCAATGAATCAGAATGAATGCCTGAGTGTTGAGCAGGCAATTGAATTGATGAGTGAAAAAGGATATGAGCAGCTGTTTATGAATGATCGCTTCGGAAAGATTGCAAAGGGTTATACAGCTGATTTCTGTGTCATCGATCAGGATATCCGCACTCTCAAACCGGAAGAGATCACCGATGCAAAAATCATGATGACAGTCATGAACGGAAGGTCGGTTTTTGAAAGATGATCCGCTCTTTGAAAGAAGAGGACATCCCTCTGATTCTTTCCTGGTACAACTGGTATATCGAACACAGTGAAGCAACATTTGAAACCGAACAGTTAAGCCTTCAAGAGTTTCAGGATCGTGTTCATATGATCATGAAAACATATCCGTGGATCATTCTGGAAGAGGATGGAAAACCGGTCGGATATGCATATCTTGCATCATTTATACCAAGAGCCGCCTATGACTGGACGATTGATCTTGCGATTTACCTTGATCCGGAACAAAGAGGAAAAGGGTATGGCGATCTTCTGATGGATGCGGTCATAGAGATAGCAAAAAAGGCAGGCTATGTGAATATGGTATCCATTATTACCAAAGGCAATATTCCGTCTGAAAAGCTTCATGAAAAGCATGGCTTTGTGAAGATGGGGGAATTTGATGAATCAGGATATAAATTCGGAAAATGGCTCGGTGTCACGTATTATACGCTCAGACTGAATCCACCGGCAAAACACCCGGATAAACCGATTAATCCTGAAATCTGAGCAGAGGAGATACTATGAAATATTACGGCAGCAGGATCTGTCCGGACTGCGTCAGGTTCAAAGCAAATCTAGACGCTAACGGAATCGAATATGAATTTGTTGATATCAACATGTCCATGGCAGCACTTAAGGAATTCCTGCGCCTGCGGGATCACTCCGAAGTTTTCGATGTCTGCCGTGAAAACGGTTCGGTCGGCATTCCGGCGATTGTGGATGAAGATCTGATCACAATCGATTATGAAGAATGGCTGAAATCAAAAGGAATCACGACTGAAGAAGAAACAAAAACAGTCTGTTCGATTGACGGAAAGGGCTGTTAGAAGAAAGTCTGTATTTTCTCTGATAACGTGATAACATAGTGCAGTATGAAAAAAGCAATCCTTGCGGCAGTTAAGCTGGATCAGAAAGAATCAGAATTCAATGCGGCGGTTGAAGAAACAAGAGCACTCTGCGAAGCGTGTGAAATTGAAGTGACTGCTGTTTTTACGCAGACTTCAAGAAGCCTTGATCCGAACACCGGTTTGCGCAGCGGCAAGCTCAAAGAGCTGAGTGCATATATTCAGGAAACTGAAACCGATCTGATTGTCTTTCATAACTCAGTGACGATCCAGATTGCCGAAAGAATTTCATCGGTGTGCGGTGTCAATGTGATCGACAGAACGGCTCTGATTCTTGATATCTTTGCAAAGCGTGCCCGTTCAACCCAGGCAAAACTGCAGGTGGAAATGGCAAGACTTCAGTATGATCTGCCCCGTGTTCTGCATTCAACTGCCGATGAATCAGGCCATGAGCGAGGCGGTTCCGCCTATAATCGAGGCGCTGGCGAAATGCGCTCAAGACTTGTGCAGAGACGCTACAGTGAGCGTATATCGCAATTGAAAAAGGAACTGGAGAAAATACGCCGTCAGAAATATCAGGATGAACGCAGAAGAACAAGAACAATGATGCGCAGAGCGGCGCTTGTCGGCTATACGAATGCCGGCAAAAGCTCACTCATGAATGCGATGATCCGATTGAGCAACGGGCAGGGAACCGATGTATATGAAGAAGATATGCTGTTTGCGACTCTTGATACAAGTGTCCGCATGATTCCGTATAAATCCAGAAAGTTTCTGCTTTATGATACGGTCGGTTTTGTCAGCGATCTGCCTCATACATTAATCGATGCCTTTCAGGCAACGCTTGATGCGGCAAGAGATGCGGATCTGCTGATTCATGTGATTGATTCAAGCGATTCGGATTATGACCGCAAGGCAGAGATTACGGAAGATACATTAAAGCAGATCGGTGCCGATGACATCGAATTAATGAGAGTATATACAAAGTGCGATATCTATAACGGTGATATTGTGATGGAGCAGGGCATTCCTGTTTCATCCAAAACCGGGGAAGGCATGGAAGCTTTCATGGAGAAACTGCTTGAGAGGCTTTATCCGTGTGAAGAAGTGATGACGTGTCTCATCCCTTATGAAAAGATGGCAATGGCCGATGCCTACAGAAGTGTTCTGATCATGAAGATCATCGACCATACAGAAGAAGGCATGATCTGTGAGCTTTGTGGCCCGCAGCGTTATATTGCAGCTTTTCGAAGCATGAAAATATAGAAAGTGAGTACATTTTATGAACAAAACCGTATGGAACAAACTGAATGAAGAGGAGAAGGCAAAACTGTTTGCATTCAATGAAGACTACCGGAAATTCCTCTCTGTTTCCAAAACCGAAAGAACATTTGTCACCAACAGCATTAAACTGGCAGAAGAAGCCGGCTTCAGACCGCTCGACTCTTTCAATGAACTGAAAGAGGGCGATAAAGTCTATGTCAACAACCGCGGCAAGAATATCTGCCTGTTTGTCATCGGCAGACAGCCGGTGAAGAACGGTCTGAATATACTTGGCGCCCATATCGATTCCCCGCGCATGGATCTCAAGCAGCATACCCTTTACGAAAAAGACGGACTGGCTCTGTTTGATACACATTATTACGGCGGCATCAAGAAGTATCAGTGGGTTGCCACACCGATGGCTTTAGTCGGTGTTGTATGCAAGAAAGACGGCAGCGTCATTGAAATCAATATCGGCGACAAGCAGGATGATCCGGTTGTCGGTGTTTCCGATCTTCTGATTCATCTTGCATCAAAGCAGATGGCTAAGACAGGTGCAACCGTTGTCGAAGGCGAGCAGCTTGATCTGTTGGTCGGCTCGATCCCTGATGAAAGCGAAAAAGATCCGGTCAAATCCTATATTCTGAACTTGCTGAAAAATGACTATAACATCGAAGAAGATGATTTCATCTCTGCAGAGATTGAAGTTGTACCGGCCGGTGAAGCACGCGACTACGGTCTTGACCGTTCGATGATCATCGGATACGGCCATGATGACAAGGTCTGCGCCTATACATCCCTCAAGGCAATCTTCGATATCGATACACCGGAGAGAACTGCCTGCTGCATCTTAGTCGACAAGGAAGAAATCGGTTCTGTCGGCAACACCGGCATGCAGAGCAGATTCTTTGAATATACAGTTGCCGAGCTTCTTGCAAAGCAGTCGTGTGAATCGCAGCTGACACTGTTCAGATGCTTAAGCAATTCAAGAATGCTGTCAAGCGATGTTTCCGCTGCCTATGATCCGCTCTATCCGGAAGTCATGGAAGCGAAGAACTCCGCATATTTCGGAAAAGGCATCTGCTTCAACAAGTTCACCGGTCGCGGCGGCAAGAGCGGTTCCAATGATGCGAATGCTGAATTTGTCGCAAAAGTCAGAAGAGTGATGGATGACAACGATGTCATGTTCCAGACATGCGAACTTGGCAGTGTTGATGCCGGCGGAGGCGGAACAATTGCCTATATCCTTGCCAATCTCAACATGGATGTTATCGATGCCGGAATCGCCGTGCAGAATATGCATGCGCCGTGCGAAGTTGTTTCAAAGGCGGATGTCTATGAAGCATACCGTGCGTACTGCGCATTCCTGAAAGATATGGATTAATCAAAGATCAGATGCCTTCACGGGCATCTTTTCTCTTTCTCAGGCATTTTCTGAAGTCTATCTACTTTGTGGTAGAATGTTGTTAACGCAACCGGAGGATTCCTATTATGAAAATCAGATTCTACTTTGTAAGACACGGCGAGACGCTTTTCAACAAGCGCGGAAGAGTTTCCGGAGTCAGTGATTCACCGCTCACCAAACTGGGTGTTGTCCAGGCAAAACGGGCAGGTGCCGCACTTCATTCTGTCTGGTTTGACAAAGCATTCGTTTCACCGGCTGAGCGCTGCATCAATACAGCCGGCTATATTCTGGAAGATCAGGAAGCTGAAGCTGAAATCATTGAAGATCTTCATGAATACGATTTCGGCCGCCTGGAAGGAAGCCGCTTTACATCCCATCCGGATGAACTGAAAAAATGCTTTGATGAAATGGACTTCTCGGCCGTGGATGGGGAAAGCAGGGCAAAATGTGAAGTACGTGCCCGTGAAGTATTCCGTGAAATTATCTCAAAGTGTTCCGATCAGGACCGTGTTCTGATTGTCAGCCACGGCTACTTTGAAATGTTTCTGATGAAAACTTTGATGAATGTTGATATCGATGCATTCAGAAGCGAGCGCGAAAAGGAAAACCGTTCACCGATTCCCAACGGCGGCATCATGGTGTTTGAATATGAAGACGGTGAATACCGTATGGTCTGCATGCCGGTCGAATCGGAAAAATATGACCTGCCGGAAGAATTCAAAAAAGTCACATTCTATTATGTCAGACACGGCGAAACACTCTTCAACATGTTCAACCGCATGCAGGGAGCCTGTGATTCACCGCTTACCGCAAACGGCATCCATCAGGCCGAACTTGCCAGGGATGCACTGAAATATGTCGATTTTGCGTTTGCCTATACATCATCTTCCAAGCGTGCCCGCGATACAGCCGCAATCATCACAGAACCTCATGAAATCAAAGCAATCCCGACAAAGCTCCTCAAGGAAGTTGACTTCGGTGATTATGAAGCGGTAGTCAGCGACTCCTGGCGGGAAGAAATCATGAACCGCCACATGACTGAAACATGGGGCGATGTCGGCGGTGAAAACGCCAATGATGTCAGACTCAGAATTCTGGAAATCCTTGATCTTGTCACAAGAAGGGCAAAGAACAATGAAAATGTGCTGCTGGTTTCGCATGGCACATTCTATCTCAATATCCTGTGGCAGATTTTCAATATCGACCGTGATCAGTATTACAAATCCTGCATGTCCAAGGGAAAGCAGGCAATGCCTAACGGCGGCATCTTCGTCTTTGAATATGCAGACGGAGACTACCGCATCCGCGAGCTGATGATGTCACCCGAAGAAGCAGCTGAAAGACTCTGAATATAAAAAAATTGCCTTCCCGTTTGATGGGTAAGGCAGTTTTTTTAATCTTCTTCACGGTCATCGATTGCGACATAGTCCTGATCATGACCGATATAGCGATAGGCAGGACGGATGATCCTGTTGGCAAATTCGACTTCTTCCATGCGGTGTGCGCACCAGCCGGCGACTCTTGAAATTGCGAAGATCGGTGTGAAGAGATCTTCCGAAATTCCGAGAATTCTGTAAACAAGTCCGGAGTAGAGATCCATGTTTGCACAGATTCTCTTGCTCAGGCCTTTCTCTTCCATAAAGACTTCGGGACCGAGCTTTTCAATGAGGCATAACAGATCATATTCCCTACGGAAGCCTTTTTCATAGGCAAGATCCTTAGAATATTTCTTCAGGATCTGCGCTCTCGGGTCGCTCTTTGTATAGACAGCATGGCCGATACCGTAGATGAGACCGGAATGGTTGCCGGCTTCACGGCGCATGATCTTGCGCAGATATTCTTTGACTTCTGTTTCATCTTCCGTATCCTTGATATGTTCAAGCATATCATCCAGCTGATGCATGACCATCAGATTGGCGCCGCCGTGCTTTGGACCTTTGAGTGAACAGATCGCTCCGCTGATTGCCGAATATGTATCGGTTCCGGAAGAGGAGAGTACACGGTCGACGAATGTTGAGTTGTTACCTCCGCCGTGGTCGGCATGAACAATCATGCAGAGATCAAGCAGCTTGGCTTCTTCATGTGTATAGGACTGATCGGGACGGTAGGTTGAAAGAATATGTTCGGCAGTTGAGAGCCCGTCCATCGGATAATGGAAATACAGCGAGCCGTGGTCATAGGCGTGTTTCTTTGTCTGATAGGAATAAACCATCATCGTCGGCAGTTCGGCGATCAGGTTGATTGACTGACGGATAATATTTTCAAGTGTGCTGTTTTCCGCATTCTCATCATAGCTGTACATGGAGAGGACAGCTCTTGCCATCTTGTTCATGATATTGGGAGACGGTGTGGAAATGATGATCTTTTCCGCAAATCCGTCAGGCAGCTCACGGTGTCTTTCGAGCAGCGTACAGAATCTTCTGAGATTATCTCTTGTCGGCAGGGAACCGAACAGAAGCAGCCATACAACCTCTTCAAACATGAAGCGGTCATTTTCAATTGCTTCATTGACCAGAGTCTGAAGATCAATACCCCGGTAGATCAGTTTGCCGTCAATCGGCACGATGGTGCCGTCCGGCTTTTTGTCATAACCGACAACATCACAGATATTGGTTAATCCGGCCAGAACACCTGTGCCGTCCGGATTTCTTAAACCTCGTTTGACACCGAGCTTTTCAGAAACCTTCGGATCAATGAAGTTGTTTTCGCGGTATGCATCACACAGGATAGCGATTTCTTCGGCTGAGAAAGCCGGTACATCGGGATAAATCATAGGCACCTCCGTATAATAATTACTATTCTAACCAACTGAAAACATCGGTCAAGCCTTTCATGTAGCGATTTTCAAAGGTTTATTGTAAAATGTATCACAGATTTCAGAAAAAAATGAAAGACAGGTGACTGATATGAAACTGCATGCTGAACCGACAGTATTGGAAAACGGAATCCCCGTATGTGTACCGGAAGGATTTGACAAAGAAGAAGGAAGAAAAAAGACAATTGTCAGCGGAATCCTTGATGCCCATGACAACCATTCGGATGAAAAGATTCTTCATATTACATTTGACTCACTGACCAGCCACGACATTACCTATGTCGGAATCATCCAGACCGCAAGAGCCAGCGGCATGGAAAAGTTCCCGATGCCTTATGTACTGACCAACTGCCACAATACACTTTGTGCAGTCGGCGGAACAATCAATGAGGACGACCATCAGTTCGCACTTTCTGCAGCGAAGAAATACGGCGGAATCTATGTACCGCCGTGCTATGCAGTCATTCACTCTTATAACCGTGAGATGATGACCAGATGCGGAAATATGATTCTCGGTTCCGATTCGCATACCAGATATGGAGCACTGGGCACGATGGGTGTCGGTGAAGGCGGAGGCGAACTGGCCAAGCAGCTCGTCAAACGTACCTATGATATGGCAAAGCCGGAAACGGTTCTGATCTGGATGAGCGGAAAACCGAAACCCGGTGTCGGCCCTCATGATGTCGCACTTGCGCTTGTGGCAGCGACCTATGCCAACGGTTTTGTCAAAAACAAAGCACTTGAATTTGCCGGTCCGGGCATTGCAAATCTTTCCCAGGATTTCCGCAACGGCATCGATGTCATGACAACCGAAACAACCTGCTGGAGCTCGATCTGGGAAACAGATGAAAAGACAGAAGAATATTATGCAGCTCATGGCAGAAGCGAAGACTACAGAAAGCTTTCGGTACAGAATGGCGCATATTATGATTCATGGATCGATCTTGATCTTTCTGAAATTGAATCAATGATTGCACTGCCGATGCATCCGAGTCATGCCGTTGCGATCAATGAACTGAAGAAAGATCCAAGGAAGTACTTGGGTGAAGCTGAAGAAAGAGCCAATGCACAGCTTGGCGGCAAAGTGAAAATCGATCTGCTTTCCAAGATTGATGAAAACGGCAATGTCCGTGTCGATCAGGGTATTATCGCCGGCTGCTCAGGCGGTGTTTATGAAAACATCATCGCGGCAGCTGACATTCTGAAGGGCCACCATATCGGAAATGATGAATTCAAGCTTTCCGTCTATCCGGATTCCATGCCTGCCTATAAAGCATTAGCGGCTGATGGAACAATCGCCGATCTGATCAGTGAAGGCGCCGTCTTCCGTGAAGCATTCTGCGGACCGTGCTTCGGTGCCGGAGATACACCGGCCAACGGTGAATTCTCAATCCGCCATACAACCCGCAACTTCCCCAACCGTGAAGGCTCAAAGCCGGGTGAAGGACAGATGGCCTCCGTTGCATTAATGGACGCAAGATCAATCGCTGCGACTGCCGCAAATCAGGGTATTCTGACAGCTGCGACAGATGTTGTGACAGAGGAAGAGAAGGAAGTCAAACAGATCTTTGATTCTTCGATCTATGCAAACCGTGTTCTCAATGCATGGGGCAAAGCCGATCCTTCGGTTGAACTGCGATTCGGACCGAATATCAAGGACTGGCCTGAACAGCCTTCCTTAAGCGATGATCTGTTGGTGAAGATTGTCAGCCATATCGATGATCCGGTCACAACCACCGATGAACTGATTCCTTCCGGTGAAACAAGCTCCTTCCGTTCCAATCCGTTAAGACTGGCTGAATTCACCCTGTCAAGACGTGATCCCGCCTATGTTGCAGAAGCAAAAGCAGTGAAGAAGCTGGAGGAGGAAAGAACAGAGGGCACAATCAATGAAGCTGTTGTCTCCGTCTATGAGACACTGAAAGACGCAGGTATTGCGGTGAATCCCGATGCCACCAATATCGCTTCTGCAATCTATGCGAAAAAGCCCGGCGACGGAAGCGCACGTGAACAGGCTGCCTCCTGTCAGAGAGTGCTTGGCGCAGCTGCCAACTTCGCCGAAGAATATGCGACAAAGCGCTATCGCTCCAACTGCATCAACTGGGGCATCCTGCCGTTTGTGACACAAGCAGGGGATCAGCTGCCCAAAAACAGCTGGGTATTCGCAAAGAATATCCGTGAAGCACTGCTTGAAGGAACTGAGATCGAAGCTTATGCGGTCAATGGAAAAGAGGTCGCAAAGATCAATGTTTCCCTTGGCGCCCTGACCGATGAGGAAAAGCGTATCCTGGCTGACGGCTGTCTGATCAACTATTACAGAAATTAAAAAGAAGCAGGACTTCCTGTTTCAGAGGGAACGGCATTTCTTCGCCGTTCCTTTTAATATTTCTTCTTCTTTATACTGGATATTGGCCAGACCGCCGCACTTGGGCGAGTAGTCCGGATTGTGATCGGAAGCGTAAAATACCGGCTCATGATCCAGTGAAAATGCAGGAATCTTCTCGTCTGTGCGGGCAATGATACGCTCACACATCGCGATTGCATCATCAACAATTGAGCGTTTCACACTTTCAGTGCCATGTCCGCCATACATCACATCATAGGCATCATCAAAGCTTTTCAGATGATGCAGACTTTCCAGATAATCCTCAACACTGGCGGAGCCTTTCATGCCAAGAAGGGTATTGATATTGACAGCATCGCCGGAAAACAGAATGCGGTCTTTACGGTCCAGAAACACCAGTGTTCCCCATGTATGGCCCGGCACACCGATCGCTTCAAGTTCAATTCCTCCAAGATCCAGAACATCCCCGTCATACAGCGGCTTCATGCGTACCGTACAGCCTTCGACAACATCATCGATGGACAGTGAAGACAATTGGTGGCTGGCAAGCGGGGAGGGTACCTTCGCAAAGTCAAATCTGGATTCTCTGGAAAAATGACGTGCATCATAGAAAAGCTCCATGTCATCCGGATGGATCATGCATTCCTGATATTCAAAGGCAGCGCCGATATGATCAAGATGGCCATGGGTGAGAATCAGGGTGACAGGCAGGTCAGTCAGTTCCCGAACAAATGCTTTCAGGCTTCCGGCACCTTCAAGACCGTCAATCAGAACGGCTCTGTCTTTGCCTTTGATGAGATAAGCAAGTTCTCCGCCCTGACCGAGAATCTGCTCAATGTGATCATTGATGGCATATGAAATGAAAAATTTGTTTTCCATGATTGATATCTCCCTATGTTCTCAGAATACAACGGTCTGCAGCAATACACCACAAAAAAAGTTCTTCCCTGATCATTCAGGAAAGAACTTCAGTGAGAAAGATATCAGTCGGAGAGATCTTCGCCGTTTGTGGCAATGACTTTCTTCCACCAGTAGAAGGAGTCTTTTCTGTAACGTGCACCGTCGCCGCTGCCGTCATCCTGGTAGTCGACATAGATGAATCCGTATCTCTTATGCATTTCACCGGTACTTGCGGAGACAAGGTCAATGCAGCCCCACGGTGTGTAGCCCATGACCTCGACACCGTCGATATTGATCGCATCCGCCAGCGCTTCGATATGGCTGCGCAGATAATCGATGTGAGCCTGATCGTGACATGTCTTGTCTTCTTCCAGCTTGTCCTGTGTGCCAAGGCTGTTTTCAACGATGTAGACAGGCTTCTGATAGCGCTCCCAGAGCTCGTTGACAGCGATTCTGAGTCCGGTCGGGTCAATTGCCCAGCCCCAGTCGGATGCTTTCAGATAAGGGTTCTTGAGTCCGCCAAGACCCATATTTCCTTCTGCAACCTGCTTGAGGACTTCCGGATCGGTGGAGGATACAGAACTCATGTAATAGGAGATGGAAAGGAAGTCAACTGTCCCCTTCATCAGAGTTTCCTTATCTTCATCACTCAGTGAGAATTCAACGCCGTTTCTTTCATATTCCTTGAGCTTATAGGAAGGATAGTAGCCTCTTGCCTGTACGTCCTCATAGAAGTGATAGCCGTGCATTGCCTGCTTGGAAGCCAGCACATCCGCCGGATTGCATGTATAAGGATAGTTTGCACCATATGCAACCATGTTTCCGACTAAGTTTTCAGGATCGATCTCATGGAGAATGAGAACAGCCTTTGCGGAAGCGATCAGCTGATGCTTGGAGATATCAGCGACAACCTGCGGATTGTTTCTGCCGACACCGGAGGACATCCATGGTGACATTGCGGCGATGTTGATCTCATTGAATGTGAGCCAGTAGCGCACTTTTCCTTTGTATCTTTCACCGACGGTTCTGACATATCTGCAGAAGCATTCGATGGTGCGTGCATCCACCCATGATTCCCACGCATTGGCAAGGCCGATCGGTGTCTCGTAATGGGAGAGGGTAACCAGCGGCTTGATGTTGTACTTGAGCAGTTCATCAAATACATCATCATAGAATTTCAGACCGTTTTCATTGGGTGTCTCTTCCATTCCGGTCGGGAAGATTCTTGCCCAGTTGATGGAAAGACGGAATGTCTTGAAGCCCATTTCACCAAACAGTGCAATGTCTTCCTTGTAATGATGATAGAAATCGATTCCCTGATGAGAAGGATAGTCATAGCCATCGAATACTCCGTATTCAACGTCTTCCTCGACATTCATTCCGAACATCGGAACAGCCTTGACTTCGCCGTCCTTTGTTTTGAATGTGACCATACGGGGTTTTGTGCGTGAACCGCGGGTTGTACAGTCACTGGAGTTGACGCCTTTTCCGCCCTCCGCAAATCCGCCTTCAAACTGGTTGGCTGCAGTTGCGCCTCCCCACAGGAAACCTTCAGGTAATTTAGCCATAGATGATATTTCTCCTTTTCTTGATAAATCGATTATATCAATGAATTGCAGAGATTATGCAGTGTATGCTTTACATTCATACAATTT
>JAUNEN010000212.1 GCA_030525525.1 Erysipelotrichaceae bacterium | reverse complement strand
GCGAACCGTATGCACACCGTCCATATGATGCATTCAGGGATTATGAAGCAGCCTCGAGCGAATATCCTGCCCACCTTCATATCGACATTCTTGAAGAATATACAGGCAATCATCACGGCACAATGCTGATGGAGGCACTGATTCATCATCTCAAAGAAAATCATGTCAAAGGTGTATGCCTTGGCGTTGCCAAAGCAAATCAAAGAGCCTTCGGATTCTATACAAAAATGGGATTCAGGGTACTTGCCTCGGATGAAGGCGGCGCCTTCATGGGTCTGAAACTCTGACCATATTAAAAATGAACCTTCCGTGAAAGGTTCATTTTTTGATTTCAGTGAATGAATCCGAAGAGATATCTCGGTTTGATCCATTCGAGAAGAATGTCTTCGTGCGGGGCAAGGTGACCGACAACATTGTATTCATCAGAAAGTTCAATGTCTTTAAGAAGCACCCAGATCTCACCTCTGTAATGTTCTAGATTGTCATTGACGATCACAACATCGCCTCTGTGACACAGTTTTTCACTTCTCTTTCTGACCGGAATATTCTGCCCTCTGAACTCAACACGCGGCCAGGAAGAACGGATGATCAGATCATTGCAGTCATCACGGTGCTGATGTCTGTCCCAGTCGATGATCTTCTTTTCTGTTTCGCTGATTCCTTCTTCAAGTTCGATTTTCAGATTGATTTTTGTCAGATCTGTTTTTGCAAGAAGCTCGAGTTCTTCATCGGAAGCGAAGCAGTTTCCGATTAACATATCCTGGCAGAGATTGATCGCATTGAGGTGTCTTAACTGCAGATCGATCGGCAGATCTCTGTGCATTTCAAGAGTCGGCAGACCGTCATAGACAGGCCATGGTCCGAATGTGTTCTCCTGCTGTGAGGAGACAAAGCTTGCCACCCGCATATTTGCATCATGATATCTCTTTGTCAGCTCAATGTATCTGTCAAGGCCCATACCGGTATGGCGCTGCGGGAAGAAGTTGGAACAGAAGCACATGTTTTCTGCATCTGCACCGCATCTCTTCAGATTGTCGATGGCGATTGTTCCGGAAGCGTTGTATTCAATCCGGATGCCGTAGGGATTATGGGTAATTGCGATGTCTTCCACATCCCCGAAGTGGCCGTCCAGACGGATGATATCCTGTCCGATTTCATGGAATACAGACAGATCATACGGTGTTGCATCAAGCTTTCTGAAGACTTCCGGATTTGTGTCTGCGGAAACGATCATGCCTGCTTCATGAGCAACATCGCAGAATTCTCTGAAGTTTCTGATTGTATCTTCCTTTGATTCGGTGACAGACAGGAAGCATGTAAAGACTCGTTTGAAGCCGAGGCTGCCTGCCTTGCGTATATATGCATATGCTTTTTCTTTTGTTGTATGTTCCGGATAAACGGAAATGCCAAGCTGTTTCATAATAATTCTGATTCCCTTTCCTTAGTGATTGCTGCTTTTATTATGCCATGAATCAGTTCTTTTATCTGCTTTATTCCAATCGAAAACCGGAAGGTTTTCCCTTCCGGCTATCATGCTTATTCAACTCCGATGATAAA
>JAUNEN010000211.1 GCA_030525525.1 Erysipelotrichaceae bacterium | reverse complement strand
TCCTCCATTTTCTTCAGTTGTCTCGCTCAGAGGCTGACATTTTCAGCAGTCTCGCTGTTGATCGATTCTTTTTTGTGTTGATTCACAGCATAGTTGCTTCATATCCCGACAACATTATGATCATTGAATGCAACTGACAGAATCAAAACAAAAGAACTGAATAGCTTTATCAGCAATGAAAGACTGGAAAGAGCAGGCTATCAGTTCTTATTTCCGTATTATACAGCTGCTTAAGTTGGAAATCGCCGTATGCCGAACGGTACGTATGATGATGTGGGAGAACGGAAGTTTTAACATACTTACTTCTACCCGATTTTATCCGAGCGTTCTAATTCTCTCCTGGCATGATAAAACCGAACAGATGATCACACTGTCCGGTATGTTGTTTACTGCTCTTTTGCTTTTTCGATAATC
Source organism: Erysipelotrichaceae bacterium (assembly GCA_030525525.1). Taxonomy (GTDB): domain Bacteria; phylum Bacillota_I; class Bacilli_A; order Erysipelotrichales; family Erysipelotrichaceae; genus Bulleidia. Next base: position 1,146 of record JAUNEN010000211.1, on the reverse strand, counting down.
GCGGTCATTGCATCGCGGAAGACATCGGATTGCTTGAGTCCAAGCTTCTCACATGCTTCTCGGAATTCAATGACGAAATCCTTTTTGTAAGCTGCGCTTACACGCAGCATATTCTGTTTCTTCCATTCAGCTATGTATTTATTCTGATCGAACTCTTTTTTATCTTCAGTCATTTTTCGTTTCCTCTCTTTCTGCAGATGATTCTGGCAGTTTCTCAGGTTATCCAAAAGAAAATACACTCAGGAGAACAATCTGATCGAATTTGTGAGTGCTGTTTGTAACCATTGGATAGCCTTTGAACCTATCGTGCGCTGCAATTATCATATCCAAAAAGCTGATTGGTGTCCCAGTTTTTCAAAGATCCCGGGATGCGGCGGTTATTCTTTCGCTGCCAGAATGCCATGAATAATTCAGTAGGGTACAGCATCAGCCAGGGTGCTGTGAGTACTGCAAGCAGGAATGCAATCTTTCCTGCCGGTTCTGAATCAAGCCCCTGTTTCTTCAGAATCCACCGGTCAATGATGTAAATGCATATACCTGAAACCGTCACGGCAGCCAGAAATACCGCAAGTACATTCGATGAAACAAACGGGCTGGTATAGCAGGCTGAAGAAACTTCCTGCGCAAGCTGTTTAGACAGAAACAGCTTCGGAAAATATGTCAGAAACAGGAAACCTATCAAATCTGCTGTAAAACCCGCGGCACACAGCCTCCACGCTGTCCGGTTTATGAACTGCCTGCGTTCCTTTTGATCCTCATAAAGCCTGCACAGCTTCAGACCAAGACGAAGCACAGCACAGTCAATAGCGTAATTCAGCGGAATTGCAATCACCCAGAACGGATTCGGAAAATACAAAACGGAATACACCGGAAATATCACATTGTACAGCCGGATTTCAGTCTTTTTCGTCATATTCTTTCACCTTTCAGACCATTGCATTTCTTCTTCAATCGTAATACATCCGTTTTGCATGCTCAACTGACGCCGGTCTTCTTCCCGGAAATCCGGATCAAACCTGTCATTGAATACAGTCGTTTCTGCTGGTGATTTTTCCTGCATTGCCTGCTGTTCGCGGCTGCAGAAAATGCGGCTGTTGATAACTGCATGTGTCTCTGTCTTCGGCAAATAAAAATGATATTAAAAAA
>JAUNEN010000210.1 GCA_030525525.1 Erysipelotrichaceae bacterium | reverse complement strand
GCGAACCGTATGCACACCGTCCATATGATGCATTCAGGGATTATGAAGCAGCCTCAGCCGAATATCCGGCTCACCTTCATATCGACATTCTCGAAGAGTATACAGGCAATCATCACGGCACAATGCTGATGGAGGCACTGATTGATCATCTCAAAGAAAATCATGTCAAAGGTGTATGTCTTGGCGTTGCCAAAGCAAATCAAAGAGCCTTTGGATTCTATACAAAAATGGGATTCAGGGTACTTGCCTCAGATGAAGGCGGCGCCTTCATGGGTCTGAAACTCTGAACACATTAAAAATGAACCTTCAGTGAAAGGTTCATTTTTTGATTTCAGTGAATGAATCCGAAGAGATATCTCGGTCTGATCCATTCGAGAAGAATGTCTTCGTGCGGGGCAAGGTGACCGACGACATTGTATTCATCAGAAAGTTCAATGTCTTTGAGAAGCACCCAGATCTCACCTCTGTAATGTTCTAGATTGTCATTGACGATCACAACATCGCCTCTGTGACACAGTTTTTCACTTCTCTTTCTGACCGGAATATTCTGCCCTCTGAACTCAACACGCGGCCAGGAAGAACGGATGATCAGATCATTGCAGTCATCACGGTGCTGATGTCTGTCCCAGTCGATGATCTTCTTTTCTGTTTCGCTGATTCCTTCTTCAAGTTCGATTTTCAGATTGATTTTGGTCAGATCTGTTTTTGCAAGAAGCTCAAGTTCTTCATCGGAAGCGAAGCAGTTGCCGATCAGCATATCCTGGCAGAGATTGATCGCATTGAGATGTCTTAACTGCAGATCAATCGGCAGATCTCTGTGCATTTCAAGAGTCGGCAGACCGTCATAGACAGGCCACGGTCCGAATGTATTTTCCTGCTGGGAGGAGACAAAGCTTGCCACCCTCATATTTGCATCGTGATATCTTTTTGTCAGCTCAATGTATCTGTCAAGGCCCATACCGGTATGGCGCTGCGGGAAGAAGTTGGAACAGAAGCACATGTTTTCTGCATCTGCACCGCATCTCTTCAGATTGTCGATGGCGATTGTTCCGGAAGCGTTGTATTCAATCCGGATGCCGTAGGGATTATGGGTAATTGCGATGTCTTCCACATCCCCGAAGTGGCCGTCCAGACGGATGATATCCTGTCCGATTTCATGGAATACAGACAGATCATACGGTGTTGCATCAAGCTTTCTGAAGACTTCCGGATTTGTGTCTGCGGAAACGATCATGCCTGCTTCATGAGCAACATCGCAGAATTCTCTGAAGTTTCTGATTGTATCTTCCTTTGATTCGGTGACAGACAGGAAGCATGTAAAGACTCGTTTGAAGCCGAGGCTGCCTGCCTTGCGTATATATGCATATGCTTTTTCTTTTGTTGTATGTTCCGGATAAACGGAAATGCCAAGCTGTTTCATAATAATTCTGATTCCCTTTCCTTAGTGATTGCTGCTTTTATTATGCCATGAATCAGTTCTTTTATCTGCTTTATTCCAATCGAAAACCGGAAGGTTGTGAATTGCAAAACTCAACGCAACCCATTGATTGCGCTAAATCTTACAAACCAA
>JAUNEN010000209.1 GCA_030525525.1 Erysipelotrichaceae bacterium | reverse complement strand
ATCACTGCAACAACAGTCAACGGACTCACAGATACCTGTGAAATCAGAGTGCTCTTCACCGATGTCGCATCAGGTGATCAATATTTCTTTGAACCTGTCTATTGGGCTGTCGACAACGGAATTACAGTCGGTGCCGGCGGACCGGGCAAGTTCTCCCCATACGCAGACTGCACAAGAGAGCAGTTTGTCACATTCTTATGGAGAGCTGCCGGTGAACCTGAACCAAGTGAAGGATGCACTTTCACGGATGTTTCAAGCAATGCATGGTATTACAAATCCATCTCATGGGCTTATGAAAACGGCATTACTACAGGTCTCAATGACGGAACAGGAAGATTCGGTGTGGGTCAGGCATGTACACGTGAACAATGCGTCACATTCATTCACCGCTATGAAGACAAGCCGGCAGCTTCCAGAGATTACGGCTTTACGGATGTTGAAGCAGGAAGATATTACTATGACGCAATCAACTGGGCGGCAGAAAACGGAATCACGGTCGGTCTGAATGACGGAACGGGAAGATTCGGAGTCGGCCAGAAGTGCAGGCGCGGCATGCTGGTGACATTCTTATACAGAAATGAAATGAAAAACTGAAAAGTATGATGAATCTTCGCAGATTGATTTCTGCGGAGATTTTTTCTGCTGAAGAAGCGGTATACAGAGGAGAGAATCATGAGCTGCTTACGGTATAATAAGACATGGGGAAGTAACGAAAGGGGTTTATCATGCTTAATAACAGCCGGTATACATTGATGGTGCTGCCGAAGGAAAGTGCTAAACCTGAGATCATTCAGATTGCATCATTATCAGAATTAAACAAAACAGCAGGAGAATATGTCATTTTCATTAACGATCATTGTCAGTATTCAGATGAGATGATCAGAAATCTGATTCAGAAGGCAAAGGACACCAATGCCGATGTACTCCTGTATTCAGTCAGAAGATATCTCGGTGATGATCAGCGATGCGTTACAGAAATAAGCTTCAATGAAAAGTTCATTCCGAAAAACAGAACTGTTTTCTGTGCGAAGGAGTGCGGCGAACATGCGTTTGATTTTGTATCGGAAGATCTGTATGCCCGCCTGTATAAAAAACAATATCTTTTAAAGAAGGATCTCTGCTCAATTGAAGATCTGTCTGTATTTGAGAAGGCTTCGCTTCTCTCTGCAGAGCGGATCGCATGTGATGAAAAAATCTCTGTCACAATCAATGAAGAAAAGCCGAAACAGAAGAAACATGGTGAATCCTATTTTGTATCTCTCTTTCAGGCACTCAAAGAAAGAAATGCATATGACGATCTGAAAAAGCAGCTGAGTGAACAGATCGCAAAACTCTGTTCCGAAGATATCGCTTCCGCCGTTACCGCATCAGAAACAGACACAAAAGTGAAGCACATTCAGAGTGTCTTTCTGCCTTCCTGCGGTCTGAAAGGTGATGAAAGCGATCATCTGAAAGCACTCGGCATGATTGCGGACTGTCATAAGAAAGCAATTATCCGCAAGGCTTCACCGGAACAGATTGAATATGCGGAAGGAAATGATGAGATTGCCGTATCTGTCATCATGCCTCT
>JAUNEN010000123.1 GCA_030525525.1 Erysipelotrichaceae bacterium | reverse complement strand
CCTTTATGAGCAGGTTCAGCCGGACCTCTTCGTAATATCCTGCTTTGTATAATCGGATACCCGGAATCGCTTACGGCGGTTCACTGCCAGCCCTGAAGCATCGGCGGTCTCAGGCGTCCTTCTGCAGATCGTTCTGATCGCAGTATCCGTTCTTCAGAATGCCCGACAAACAGGCTCTTGCTGAAGAAGCAGTCGCAGCAGCTGAATAATCATTCAATCTGAATTAGAATATATAAAAAGCAGCAGTTCATAAAATTCATGAACCCTGGTTTTTGCATAGAAGGAGACAGGTATCATATGAGCAGACCGAATATCATTATTATCAATCCGGATGAAATGCGCTGGAATACCATGGGCCATATGGGCAACAGAGCTGCTTCCACACCGAGACTTGATGCCTTTGCGCAAAGCGAAGCAGTTTCATTTGAAAATGCCTTCTGTCAGAATCCGGTATGCGTGCCGAGCAGATGCTCATTCTTCACCGGTCTCTATCCTCATGTCAACGGATACAGGACCATGCATTATCTGATGCATGACGGTAAGGATACAATGTTTGCCGAACTCAGAAGAGCAGGCTATAAAGTCTGGATGAATGCAAGAAATGACTACATCGCAGCCAATATACCGGGCGAAATGGCAACTCAGTTTGATGAGATTTATACCTGCCAAAGAGGCGGCGGCATCAATGCAAAAGGATATAGCATCATTGAAGATTATCCGTATTCTCACTACATCGGAATTGTGGATGAGATCAAAAAGGATATCGGCGATACAGAAGCAGCCTGCGAAAGAATCATGAAGCAGAAGGATGCGGATGAGCCGCTGTGCATGTTTCTTGGATGGATGAATCCGCATGTACCGTATGAAACAGATCAGGAACATTACGACAGAATCGATCCTTCAAAAATGGAAGAAAGAGTTCGTTTATCTGAAACAAGCGGAAAGTCGGCAATGATTCACAAGCTTCATGAGTTTGCAAAAATCGACGGCTTCAGCGATGAGCAGTGGAAAGAACTGAGAAGGGTCTATCTAGCCCAGTGCTCCTATGTTGATGATCTCTTCGGAATGATTATCGATGCCCTTAAAAAAGCAGGCATCTATGACAGCAGTGCAGTCTTCTTCCTTTCCGATCACGGCGATTTTGCGGGTGACTTCGATCTGCCTGAGAAAGCACAGAACAGCTTTGAAGACATCCTGACAAGAGTTCCGCTTCTGATCAAGCCTCCGGTGAGTGAAGCATGTGATCCGGGCGTTGCCTCAGCCCTCACAGAGCTGGTTGATTTCTATGCGACAGTCATGGATTATGCGGAAGTTGAACCGGGACATGATCAGTTCGGCAGAAGTTTAAGACCGGTTATTGAAGACAGAACAAATGCGAACAGAAAGTATGTCTTCTCGGAAGGCGGCAGAAGGGCATGTGAAAAACAGGCGGATGAATATCACAAATACGGTGAGGACGGACCGCCTGCCACCAGTGACTATTGGGCAAAGATGAATGCGGAAGCGGATGATTTTGCCCATGAAAAGGGAACGATGATCCGTGATGAAAGATACAAATATGTCATGAGGCTTTCAGGAACGGACGAGTTCTATGATCTTGAAAAAGATCCTCAGGAAAAGATCAACCGCATCCATGAAGAAGAATATGCATCAGTGATTCTGAACATGAAGCTTGAAATGCTGAAATGGTATCAGGAAACATGCGACACGGTGCAGAGGGAATTCGATTCAAGATTCCTGACACCCGAATCAATTCAACCGAGATAAAAAAAAGAGACCCGCAGTCAATGTGCTGCTGGTCTCAGTTTTTTGAAAGAGAATAATTCTGATAATAATCTGTCTTAAGAAGCTGGAAGAAGGACATCAGGAAATAGTTATATAATTCATCATCGACGCTTACGGGAATGCGGACATCGATGGCATCGGGGAAAGCAGAGAGATCCGTGCTTTCCGAAGTGATGATGGCGATGTTTTTCAGTTTTGCGACTTCTTCATGGCGTTTCGGATAAATTGAGAAGAAGGAACCGCTGATTGTTGTCAGAATTACGAAGTCATCTTCCCTGATTTCATCAAAATCATTTGTCAGAGAGGAAATGGCAGGTTCGGTGATCACCGGTTTCTGCATGATGATCATGTCTTCCTGATAGTTGACTGCCAGGGCATTCGGATATGCTGCACCGAGAATCACAACTCTGTTTAAGGAACTGATCCGTTCATTGATTGTCTGAACGGTATTTTTTAAGTGTGCAAGATCGAGAGAGGGATAGAATCTTTGAATCAGTTTTTCTGTTTCCTGGTATTTCCCGGCAATATTTCTTGTACTCATCTGGCCGGTGCGGATAGAGATGGAGTTATTGATATGAAAGCGGAACATGGAAAAATCCTTATCTCCCAGCATCCGGAAGAATTTCTTGAGGGTGGGAACTGATGTATAGCATTTTTCTGCCATCTCATTCAGCGTGTATTTATGAATGTCATAAAGGTGCTCAATCACAAACAGTGCAATTCTGTAATCCGTATCCTTGGTGAATGAACTGTTGATGATGATGCACAATAATGCGATGAGTGAATTCATAAGTCAAATATCCTTTTCTGCAGACAGGCAGAGAGTGTATACAGAGTCAAGCCGGGATCGCTTTCATTTGAGATACCGATCTTCATAAAGACATCAGATTTTTCACTGGATTTTCTGCCGATGAAGATCTTTGCACAGGGAAGTGAAGTCATCTCATGGTAGCGGATCACTTCTTCCTGAAGATCCATACGGAGTTTCAGCATCGGCAGGCTGTAGCGGGTATCAACCAGAAGCAGACAGTCCTTTTCAGTGATGTTTCTTAACAGTCTGCGGGTTCTTTCAATGGACCATCCGTTCAGAATGACTGCTTGTTTTCTCTCCAGTATGCATGCGTTCTGCAGTCCTGACATGCAGTTGATATCTGACGGATTTCCGTAAAAGAAGATTCTTTCAGATTTCAGAATCAGCTCTGCAGCTTGTTCGGTTTCTTTGACCATGGAGGTGGGAAGCCGGTGGCTTTCACAGCGCTTCTGAAGGATCAGTCGTTCATCTTCAAATTCAGCTCTGAGGTCTTCTACAAAGTTTTTCAGGCTGTCTGCACCGCAGTCTCTGCAGAAGCGGTTGATCGTCGAAATGGATATGAAAGTCAGCTTCTGCACGTCACTCAATGTGATCTTTTCAGTTTTCAGATTTTCCGGATTCAGAAAGAATGAGGAAAGGATGAAATCTGATGAATCAGGTTCTGACATCCCTGCTATATTTTTCAGACGGTCGATGATATACATGGAAGAATCTGTCCTTTTTATACTGATATTATTGTTACATTTTTGTCATAAAATGGCAAAAAAAATATAAACCTTTCTTTCTTTGTAATATCAGAAAAAAACAGAATAAAGCGTCATTGAGCATGTATTCCTGCCTGTTTATTGTTAAAGCAGGAGGAAAAGTTCACCATGAGTAAAACAAGAAAACTTTTCATTGGATTGCTTTCTGCTCTTATGGCATTTTCTTCAGGCGTAAGTGCGGTCTACGCTGAAGAAGTACCGGCAGAAACTGACATCATCGTTGCGGAAGATGCAGAGCTGACAAATGTATTCACTTACACAAACAGCAGAACTGCAGATTACACAACAGAAAACTTCTATGGTTCATCCTATATCATTTACGCGGATGAAAAACTCGACGCAGCTTCAGCTTCAGAACTCCTGAACGAGCTGGGAATCGTTGAGAATATGGAGAAGTACGGCTGGAATGCCCAGATCGTCTGTGCAATCGGCGATACATACGGCGAAGAAGATCAGAAACTCTTCACAGATACTCTGATCGACAGAGCACAGCCCTTCGGCATCAAGATCATCGGAATCGGTGCCGGTGCTGACTTTGTCAACGAATATATCACCGCAAAAGACTGGACAGTTTCCGGTTACATGATCGTTGACGCCAAGAGCGAAGCGGATTACGGAGAGATTCCTGCCTATGTGACTTCTACAGAAAAGGAAACACTTTCCGAAGCATTCGCAAATGCATGGACCGAAGCTTTCAGCAAAACCATGAAGCTCGGCAACATCACAGGTACTTTCTACACAATGAAGAATTCCCAGGAAAGACCGTTTGAATTTGTTCCGTTTACAGAGAGTGCAGCTCTCGGTATTACAAGAACAGTTGTAACGGAAGATCTGGACGGGGACGGCGTTGACAGCCTCTGGTATGAATACATTCCGGAAACTGCTTCTGCTGAAGAGGCAAGTGCTCCGATGGTTCTTCTGCTGCACGGAAATACGAACGATCCGAGAACTCAGTATGAAACCAGCGGATGGGCACAGCTTGCCGCAAAAGAAGGAATCATTCTGGTTGAAGCTGAATGGCAGGGTACAAGCTATAATATGGACCCGATGACAGAGAATGACTCCACAACAAAAGACAATGACATCATCACAATGCTTGAAAAAGTATTTGAAAAGTATCCTCAGATTGATCAGAGCAGAGTTTATGTGGAAGGCCTCTCAAGAGGTTCCCTCAACACAATGGATCTCGTTCTGACACATCCTGAAATCTTTGCATGCGGCGGTTCACACTCCGGTGCAGTCATCGGCGATCTGATGAGTGCAGATGATTTCACAGAGATCATCGCTGATGAAAAAGATACATATGACATGCCGTGGTTCTTCATTGCAGGAACAGAAGACGGATTTGTACCGATCTCTGAAAAAGGTGCTGAAAACAGCGGTGTTCTGCAGGCACTCAATCTCTTTGAAGAACTCAATGAAATGGGCCATACAGAATATGCAGATCTCGATGAAGAGAAAGTCAAATGGTTCGGCTTCACACAGATGGAAGACTTCGGCGAAGTTGAAAACTCAGGCAGCCTGACAGTGATGGGCGGCACAATTGCCAATGATGCAGGAATCCCGATGCTTTCATTCAACGCTGTTGAAAACTGGGGCCACTGGAATTACCCGGCAGCTGCAGAGCTGATGTGGAACTTCTTCAAAAATTATTCCAGAGACACTGAAACAGGCGCACTGATTTACGGAAATGAAACAACAGTCACTGTTACAGGCGAAGAAGGAATGGAACTGGCAGAAGTTCCTGAAGCAGTCAAGGAAATCATCAAGGTTGAAGACACAACAGTCACAATCTCCGGAAAGACAGCTAAAACTGATCTCTCCATCGGAAAAGACGGTGTTGTTGAACTGGCTGACAACAATTATGTCACAGGCTATTCCTACTACAACGTGATGGAACTCACATCACACGTCAAGCAGCTTGTCAAAGCACTTGAGGGAACAGCAGTCGAAACAATCGAAACAGCAGACGGAACAGTCGATGCACAGTATGTGAAAGATCTGAATGAACTTCTCGACAAGCTCAACAGCTTCGACAGAAGCCTGAAGATCCGCTATGACTTCGAAAAGACAAGCGCAAACTACATCGCTGAAAACGGAACAGCAACTCTGAAATTCCATGTACAGACAAACGGATACTGGGGCTATGACCTTGCCGGAGACTCCATCATTGACAAAGTGACAGGCGAGCCGGGCGGATACAGAGAGAACCAGGAACTCAACAACAAGTATGCAAACTTCTTCGTAGTCGATATGACAGAGAAGTATGAGAACATGTATATTCTGAATGACACAGACCTTCAGAACCCTGTCCTCTTCATGGATGACAAGGAAGCATTCGTCATCGATGTCGACTTCAGAGGCGGACAGACATTCCATGACACATTAATGGAACTGATCGGCGACAGAGATCTGTACATTTACATCACACATGCACACGGCGATCATTACAACAATCTGCAATACTTCAAGCCGGAAGAAGTCAAGGGACTGTACTTTGAAACAAATGACAATCCGCCGCAGCAGGAATGGTTCACACAGTTTGCGGATGTGACAGAATTCTATGTAGACGGCACAAAGATTGAGAGAGCCGGCAAGGAATTCGAAGTCATCGTTATGAACAACCACTCACCGGGCGGCTCACAGCTGCTTGATGTGACAGACAGAATTCTGTTCAGCGGCGACACAATCGGAGCACAGACCTTCAAGGGCGGCACAACGGTTGCACTGTCACAGGTTGACAACTGGATTGCCCAGTTTGATCACAGCAAAGAAGTACTGAAGCTCGATACAGATGAAAGAAGAATTGATTACATCATCGGCGGACATACAAATTATCTGAACACCTGGGAATTTGAGAACTGGGTATATGAAGCGCTGAAGGAAGTACAGAAGAACGGATTTGAAGCAACTGTACTGAATCCGATCGGACAGAACACAGTCGTTGTCAAAGACGGAAAAGTATTAAGCAAGGAAGAAAATCTTGCCTGCTTCTT
>JAUNEN010000046.1 GCA_030525525.1 Erysipelotrichaceae bacterium | reverse complement strand
GTTATTACATATATTTTCCGACATCATCCATATAATTCTTATGAAATAAAACCATAAAATTCATGAAATCATATATGATATTCATAGATCATCTTTTCGAACATCACAATTGATCTGTCAGTTTGAAAAGAAAGGAGAAGTCATTTATGAAGAATAAAAGCAGCCTTCCGACCATGAAAGACGTCGCTGCCGAAGCCGGTGTTGCCCTCGGTACGGTATCAAAAGTATTCAACGGCATTCCGGTCGGCGAAAGCTATCGTCTGAAAGTTGAAGAAGCCGCAAAAAAGCTCGGATATCAGGTCAACAATTATGCACGTGCAATGCGTACGAATAAAACAAATACCATTGCCATCATCATTCCCCAGATCAACCATCCGTTCTTTTCAAATCTGACAGAATTTATCTGCCGGCAGCTCAGTGAGCGTAATTACAGTGCATATATTGCCGTGACCGACCGCAATCCCGAAGCTGAAGACCGCTGTATCCGGATGGTTTCCCAGCATAAAGCTGACGGTATCATTGCGCTGACATACAACCCGAATCTTGAAAATGTGCACGATATTCCGTTTATCAGTATCGATCGTACTTTCGACGGATCTGTGAAATGCATCTCATCTGACAATTACTCAGGCGGTCAGATCGCAGCCGCGAAACTTGTTCAGCTCGGCTGCAAAAAACTGCTTTTCGCCAGAAACGGATCTTTTACTCCCGGTGAAACGGACAAGCGCGGAGCCGGATTTGAAAACTGGTGTCAGAAGCACGGCGTTCCTTATGAATCGTTCATTACAGGAATTGAAGAGAAAGAACTGCTGAATCTGATTGAAGAATCGCTGAAAAACGGCACATTTGATTTTGACGGAATCTTCTGCTGCACAGACAAACTTCTCTATCAGATCCGGGATCTGCTTCATCAATGGGGACTGCGTGTACCGCAAGATGTCCAGATGATCGGCTTTGACGGAATCAATGATTTCTGGACAGGAGAACCGATCTGCTCAACCATCGTTCAGCCGCTCGAGCAGATTGCAAAGCTCGCAGTCGATTCCATTCTGAATTTTGACAATGATACAACACCGCGTCTGATCTGCCTGCCGGTCAGATATCATGCCGGCCCTACGACAAAAGACGGCATTAAATAACCTTAAACAATCAGAAAAAGGAATCCGTTTCTCCATCAGAGAATTCAGGATTCCTTTTCTTCTGCACAAAAAAGGAGCTGTTGAACTTCCGGAATCAACCGAAGTCTTCTACAGCTCCCTGTTTAATCAGTCAAATGAAAGATCGTATTTTTCGATATCCATAACTGCCACGCCGTCTGAGCTGAAGCTGATGCGGTCAGCCGTCTGACGTGTATAGAATGTTGTCGAAAGTACCTGTGCTCCGTCATTGATGAACACTTCGGCACTGAAACGGTCGAGGATAATACGCAGCTTGATGCAGCCGCCGCGATCATCCACTTTCATCTTACGCTGGTGAATGACTGCGTGTCTTGATCCGCAGTAATTGCGGTCAACAGTCACAAAGCCGTCACTTCTTCTGTAGCGTACAGATGTGAACAGTTCATCATCCTGTGCGAAGCGGATTTCAAAGTGCTTGTAGTCTTCGACATCATCAGGACGGATTTCGATGTTGAGATCGAGAATTCTTCCCTGAATTCCTTCGAAACTCATCCAGTCTGAAACCTTGACGTCTTTGTATTCAACTTTATTGCGTCTTAAGCCGTCAAGTTCTCTGATCGGTGTCTGATAAAGATGATTATCACGGACATGCAGTTCACGCGGAATTGTCATTTCACCGTACCACGGGAATTTCTTTGCACCGTAGACGATTGTTTCCCAGTTCTGCATCCAGGCAATCATCACTCTTCTGCCATCAGGTGTCAGAATGGTTGTCGGCGCATAGAAATCGATACCGCCGTCAACCGGCTGATCATTCTCTTCGATCAGTTTTGTGTTTTCTTCGTCAAAAGTACCGATCAGGCACATTGTACCGTTGCCCGGATTGTATTTTGTACGGGTCTTGCGCATATTCATCGGACTGCAGATCAGAACATGCTTGCCGTCCAGTTCAAAGAAGTCAGGGCATTCCCAGATCGTACCAAAGCGGCCGTTGTTTTCTGCAAGGATTCCTTTGAACGTCCAGTCAAAACCGTCTTTGCTGGTATAGTAAGCGATACGTCCGTCTTTATCCTTGCATGCACAGATAACACATCCAAATGTACCGTCCTTCAGACGGAACATTTTCGGATCGCGGAAATCATAACGGCTGTAGCCTTCCGGAAGATCTTTGCTGGTCAGGACAGGGTTGCCTTCATATTTGACGTATTCTTCACCTTCTTTGACAGCAACACACTGCTGCTGAATATATGTTCCGTATTTATCAGTGACATTGACACCGGTATAAAGAAGGAGATGTCTGCCGTCATCCAGCTCAATTGCACTTCCCGAGAAGCAGCCGTCGGCATCCGGTCTTGTATCGGGTGCCAGAGCGGCCGGCTGAAATTTCCATTTTAATAAATCATTGCTGGTCGCATGCGCCCAATGCATCGGTCCCCAGCGGTTGTCATAAGGGAAATACTGGTAAAAAAGATGATATTCCCCGTTGTAAAAAGAAAATCCATTCGGATCGTTCATCCATCCTGAATATGAAGACAGATGAAAGAGCGGCCTGTCCGTCTCAGGGACAGCATCCCCGATTGTTTTTTCATATTGGCGCGCATCAGATAAAGTTTGGCTGCTCATAATTTTTTTCCTATTCTAATGAAATAATATGGATATCCCCCGGCAAGCCGGGAGATACCCATGTAAATGATCGTTAAATTAGCTGTTTGAATTAGCTGTTGATGTAAGCATCGAAATACTTCTGGTGGATTTCGAGGTACTGGCTTAAGCCATAAGCTTCGAGGTCAGCCTGGAGCTTGTCCCAGTCAGCATCTGTGAAGCCGTTCATAACCCAGTCAGACTTAGCTGTGTTGATAGCCTTGTTGAGGTCTGCGTTGAGGTCAGAGCACTTCTTTGTATCTTCTGTTGTCATGAAGACATTCGGGAAGACATACTTGGTGTGCATGTCAGGTGTATAGATGTTCTTGATCCAGTCAAGACGATACTGAGCATCATCCGGGCATGTAACATAAACGCCGTAGTATTCATCGAGAATTGCGAGCGGGCCGCCGACTGCTTCAGCTTCACGAACTTCTACAGGGGAAGCATCGCCGAGCCATGTGTGCTTGAGCATCGGTTCGCCCTTGTCATTCTCGCTCATTTCGAAGATGTCGAATTCATCATCTTCACCATATGTACCCCAGTTGTTCTGCGGGGACTGGATCGGATTATACATCTGGTCGAGCCAAGCGCATACTAATTCAGGGTTCTTTGCAGCAGCAGTTACAACGCAGCGGCCTCTGTCGAAACCGGATGTGAAGGAACCGTTACCAGGTGTGAGGTTTCTTGTGTCAGCTGTCAGAACGGGCATCGGTACCCAGCTCTTGCCGGCAATCAGGTCATCCATGGAAACCTGTGCAACGTTTGCAACGTCCCAGGAGAAGCAGACGCCGTAACGTCCGGACTTACCCTTGGCAACATATGTGGACCAGTCCTGAGTGAAAGCTTCTTTATCGATGAGGCCTTCGTCATAGAGCTTGTGGAGCCACTGGAGACCCTTCTTGAAGCCTTCAGTTGTAGCAGCGCAGATGACTTTTCCTTCGTCAGTAACAACAATGTGTCTGCCCTTGTCAGGATCGCCATAGCCTTCGCCGAAACCGTTGATCAGAGTCATCGGGTCCTGGCCGCCGTCGTTCATGATGCAGGACATCGGGATGATTTCGCCGTCGATATTGAATTCAGCCTTGAGCTTGTCAGCGTTGTCGCGGAAAGCAATCAGAACCTTTTCGAAATCATCAACTGTTTCCGGAATTTCAAGTCCGAGGAAGTCGAGCCAGTTCTTGTTGATGAAAGGCATGTTGTCGATTGTCTGAATCGCTGTCTTTTCATAACCTAACTGTTCGATCCAGGGCAGAGCCCAGATGTGTCCGTCAGCGTCTGTGCACATTGCTCTGTATTCAGGAGCCTTCTTGAAGACTTCGCTGAGGTTCGGCATGTACTTGTCAATTAAATCCTCGAGGTTGATAATGACACCCTGTTTTGCATATTTCAGCAGGTCAGTATCGCCGAAGCCGGCGCTGAATACGAAGTCAGGAAGTGTCTTTGCGTTAGCCATTTCGAGAGCGATCTTTTCGCCCCACTGGTCGGACTGGATAGCTTTCCAGTTGATATGAACGTTTGTCTGTTCTTCAAGTCTCTTGAAGATTGTACGGTTGTTCGGCTCGGATTCTGTTCCTGCCGGATAGCTTGTCAGACCGCTGAGAGTTGCTGTTTCAGCAAGCGGGAATGTGAGATTGTCGACATCGACGTTTGCAGAACCGCCGTCGCCGCCGCCGGCATTTCCGCCGCCGCCACCGCAGGCAGTCAGAAGGACAACAGCCATAGCAGCTGTGCCGAACTTCTTTACTGTGTTGTAAAATTTGCTCATGTTATTTTCTCCTGTAATAAAGCAATTAACCCTTGATCGCTCCGGCCATGATTCCGTTGTCGAAGTATTTCTGGAAGAACGGATACATGATCATGAGCGGTAAACTTGAAATGATGATTGTCGCATACTTCAGCAGTTCAGCCAGCTGCGCACGTGCTGCTGTACTCTGCATATCGGAGACCATGCCCGGTTCAGGCTGGTTCTGAATCAGGATTGAACGGAGAACCAGCTGCAGAGGCTGTTTGGCTGCATCGTTGAGGTAAATCATTGCGTCGAAGTAGCTGTTCCACATACCGACGAAGTTCCACATGGAAATTGTGGCAATGATCGGTGTGCAGACCGGAAGAAGAATCTGGAAGAAGTAGACCATTTCATCGGCACCGTCGATTTCGGATGCTTCCTGAAGGTCTCTCGGGATTCCCTGATAATAGGTTCTGGCAATGATCATGTTCCAGACACTGAACGCACCCGGAATCAGAATTGCCCAGATTGTATTGAGCATTCCGAGGTTGCTGATCAGCAAGTATGTCGGGATCAGACCGCCGCCGAAGAACATTGTGATGATAAAGATAACGTTGAAGAAACCTTTACCTTTGAAGTCAGGACGTGACATCGGATAAGCCGCGAGCAGCGTGATGACACCTGAGATGATTGTGAACAGGATTGAATAAATCAATGCGTTCTTGAAACCAACCCAGATCTGGCTGTTGCTCATGACTCTCTCATAAGCAGTCAATGTCCATTTTGAGAAATCGAATGTCAGACCTTTGTTCTGCAGTGTAACCGGATCGATGAAGGATGCCAGAATGATATAGATCATCGGCAGAATGATCGCGATGCAGAACAGACCAAGGAGAATATATCCGGTGATCAGGATTGCTTTATCCTGTGTGGGATACTTTGAGAATTCGCTTTTTTTCTTCTGCTCACTCATAATTGTTCCTCCCTGATCAATACATGCCCTTGCCTTCATTCATATTCTGAACAATCTTGTTCATCGTAATCAGAAGGATGACATTGATAACGGTGTTGAACAGACCGACGGCTGTAGAGAAGCCATAGTCACCGTCAAGAAGACCTTTTTTGTACACGTATGTGGAAATGATTTCCGAAGTGCCAAGGTTCAGGTCAGTCTGCAGTGCATATGCCTTTTCGAAGCCGACGCTCATGATGTTACCGACAGCCATGATGAACTGAATCAGGACAGTATCCTTGATTGCAGGCCATTCAACAGCTTTGATCTGCTGGATGATGTTAGCACCGTCGATGACAGCAGCTTCCTTCAGTTCCTTACTTGCATTTGACAGTGCAGCTGTGTAGATGATTGAACCCCAGCCTGCGCCCTGCCAGATACCGGATGCGATATAAATCGTACGGAATGCAGAAGGCATCGTCATGAAGTTGGTCTGTGTGCCAAGCATCGAGTTGATCATACCTGTCGGAGAAAGCAGGATACGAACGATACCGCAAAGGACGATAACAGAAATGAAATTCGGCATGTAGAGAACAAGCTGAATCTTCTGCTTGATGCTCTTGCTCAGAATACGGTTAAGCAGGAATGCAAGCAGAATCGGTACCGGGAAACCCCACAGCAAGCCAAAGGCACTCAGCTTCAGAGTATTCATCAGGTATCTCATAAAGTCAGGTGAGGAAAGGAATCTTGCAAAATGGTCGAATCCTACCCATTCACTGCCGAGAATACCTCTGATCGGGTTGTATTCCATGAACGCGATCAGAACGCCTCCCATCGGGATGTATCTGAAGATGATTGTCAAAAGGAATGCCGGCATGATAAAAATCGCATAAAGCTGCCAATGCTGTTTGATATAAAGCAGCGTATTATGCAGTTTCGAATTTTTAGTCGAAACCTTTTCCATTGAACCCTCCTTTTTTTACCCACTTATACTATGCAACTGCACGCCGCGGCCAGATAGTGCATTTGCACAGTAAGCGGTTTCAAGTTCACTCTAAATTTACCAAAGGAGTGTACTTGAGTCAATCTTTTGTGAAACGTTTTTTTTTGAGATCTTTCTGCAGTCCGGATCCGATCAGTGTCCAAGTGAATCCCGGATCGTTCAAAAGGCGGGCATCTGGCATCATCCTCCCCGTTCCGAAATGGTTGCGCATTTACACCGTTTTCAGAACGTTTCATCAATATATTTTCAATAATTAATTTGATTTCGTTGAACTTTCTTCCTGTGAGCTTTAATATGGATTGTGCATTTGCCCAATCTGCGGCAAATGCCCTGAAATTGACATACGAGAGGTCCCGATGATATTTTAATAAGGGTTAAAAAGGGCCTCATTATAATGAAGAAAAAAGTAACAATTCAGGATATCGCCAACGAGCTGGGTCTCTCCAGAAACACCGTTTCCAAGGCAATCAACAATACGGACGGACTTGCCGAAGAAACCCGGAAACTGATCATTGAAAAAGCAGTGGAAATGGGATACAAACAGTTCTCATATGTCAAGGCAATGGCAGACGTGGATAAGCTCACCTCAGCAGCCGCTGCCAAACATAACGGAGTGATCGCGCTTTTCACATCGACCTATCTGCCAAGCAACAGCCATTTTGCAAGCCTGCTGCTTGATAAGTTTCAGAAAGAGATCAGCCAGCTTGGATTCACCCTGGTGACCTATATTATTCAGAAGGATCTGATCAAAGCCGGAACCCTGCCGGCAACCTTCGACAGAAAAAACACACGTGCGGTTGTCTGCATCGAAATTTTCAGCAAATCCTATGCCGATCTGATCTGTTCTCTCGATCTGCCGGTGCTGTTTATCGATGGCCCGTGCTGGCCGTTCGGCCGCAGTGTCCACAGCGATCTTCTGCTGATGGGAAACTATACGGAAATCGACCAGTTCATTCATGACAAAGCTGCACAGGGACTCAGAAAATTCGGCTTCATCGGAGATTACACGCACTGTCAGTCATTCAACGAAAGGTATTCTGCTTTCAGAATGGCCCTGGTGCGCGAGAAGCTTGAATTCAACGAAAAATTCGTGATTTCACCGACTGACCGCGATATTGAAACAATGCGGAACATGCTGAGAAATCTGAATGAATATCCGGAAGTCTTCATCTGCGTCAATGACTTCAATGCAATTGATGCAATGATGATTCTCAAAGGAAAGGACAGCAGTCTTCTGAAGAAAGTCCGTTTCCTCGGATTTGATGATTCTCATGAATCAAGCATCTTCACACCTTCTCTGTCCACCGTTCACATCCATACCCAGTCAATGGCATTTTCAGCAGTTCAGATGCTGATGACCAGAATGCAATATCCTGACATGGAATACAGAACCGTCCATGTCGCAACAGATCTGATTCTGAGGGAGTCAACCGAGTTCTGATTCCGGGGGAGTAACGTATGAATCTCTTTTCCTATGACAGCAAATTCAGCCAGTTATTAATCAAATTGTCATACAGCTGCTGGCTGAATGTACTCTGGTTTGCATGCTCACTGCCGATTTTCACGATCGGTGCGTCCACAACCGCGCTTTATTCAGTCACCCTGAAGATCGCAGACGACAGAGATTCCAATATAACAAAGCAGTTCTTCGAAGCCTTCAGGAGCAATTTTGCACAAGCCACACGTCTTTGGCTGATTATGCTGGCGGTCGGCCTCTTCCTGATCGGAGATCTCTTTGTGAGCTACAGACTGAGAGCTGCATCTGCCGGTACAATGGCTGTCATATGGACTCTGGTCATGGCTTTTCTGATCGGAGCTCTGGTGCTTTATACAATCGTTCTGATCTTTGTATTCCCTCTGACCGCAAGTGTCGTCAATACCGATCTCGAAATGCTGAAAAATTCTTTTCTGATCGGGACCAGATATTTATTTGTATCCATTACAGTATTCATAATTCATGTTATTATGTTTCTTGCAGTGGTATTTGTCTTTACGCCGCTTGCCATCTTCGGTGAAGGCTTATGTGCATTGATCAGTTCATTCTTCCTTCTGAATGTCATCAGATTATGCTCTTATCTGCCTGAAGAGGAGAATACAAAATGAGAGGCGTCAAAAAAGACAATTACCTGATCAGAGATTCATTCAAGAAAATGACCTTCCGTGAGAAGGTGGATTATATTATCACCTATTACAAGTTTCCTATCATCACTGCTATTATCGCGGCCGCAGTGTTGATATCTACAGTCGTCAACCGGCTGAACAGAAAGGAACCCGTTCTCTACACGGCATTCGCCAATGTAGTCATCGGTGAAACCCTTCATGAGCAGCTGACTGACGAGTATCTCCGGTATGCAGGCAAAACTGCAAAACAGGGGATCACCGTTTATGAGGGTCTCTATATTTCGGATGACCCTGCAACCGTTGATCATCAGATTGCATACGCATCCAAGCTGAAACTGTTAGGGGCAGTCAACACCCGCCAGCTGGACGTTGTACTGATGAACAAGGAAGCATATGACCTTTTCTCATCCAGCGGATTTCTCTGCAATCTCGACGAATTGCTGAAAAAAGATCAGCAGCTTTATCATGAAATCAGCGATCTGATTCAGCTCAATTCCGTCATCCTGGATGATAATGCAGTAGAGTACAGTCTCGGCGAAGCGGATGAATACATATCCGAAACTGAAGACATTAAAAACGGCCTGGACGTATCTTCTGCTGCATTGCTGAAAGATGCAGGTTTCCCTGATACCATTTATCTCGGTATCATCGAAAACAGCATTCACAAGGAAGAGGCCGTCAACTACATCCGCTATCTCTTTCAGTTTGAATGAGGAAGCGGTCCGCAATTGGTGTAACGGTGAAAGACCGTGCCAGTAAGTCAGAGCCATTTCGAATCAATATCGGCGGCTGACTTCATAATTCTTTCAATATTGCAGAAAGGGGCAAAAAAAAATTATGGCATCAGTATCATTAAAGCACATCCAGAAGATTTATCCGAACGCAGAACCGCAGAAGAAGTCAAAGAAAAAGAAGAAGGAAGAAGCTCCTGTTGAGGAAAAGAAGTACAAGCTCAAGGTCACTGACGAAGGCGTTATCGCTGTTGATGACTTCAACCTCGACATTGCCGACAAGGAATTCATCGTTTTCGTAGGACCTTCCGGATGCGGAAAATCCACAACACTGAGAATGGTTGCAGGTCTTGAAGAAATCACAAGAGGCGACCTGTACATCGACGGCGTCAGAGTCAATGATGTTGCTCCGAAGGACAGAGACATTGCCATGGTCTTCCAGAACTATGCTCTGTATCCTCACATGACTGTCAGACAGAATCTCGAATTCCCTCTGAAGTTAAGAAAGGTTCCGAAGGATCAGATTGACCAGCGTGTCAATGAAGCAGCTGAAATTCTCGGCATTACTCAGTATCTTGAAAGAAAGCCGAAGGCTCTTTCAGGCGGTCAGAGACAGCGTGTCGCGATCGGACGTGCGATTGTCCGTGAACCGAAAGTTCTGCTCATGGACGAACCTCTCTCCAACCTGGATGCGAAACTCAGAAACCAGATGAGAGCAGAGATCATCAAGCTGAGACACAGAATCAACACAACCTTCATCTATGTCACTCATGACCAGACAGAAGCTATGACTCTCGGTGACAGAATCGTTATCATGAGAGACGGCGAAGTCCAGCAGATCGGCACACCGCAGGAAGTATTCAACAACCCGATCAACACATTCGTTGCAGGCTTCATCGGAATGCCTCAGATGAATATGTTCAACGGCAAGCTGATCAAGAGAAACGGCAAGTACTGCGTACAGGTACAGGATGCTGTGATCGAGCTCTCCGCAGACAAGCAGAAGCATCTGGCTGACAGAAACGTTCCTGAACTGGATGTTACAGTCGGCGCAAGACCTGAACACATCACACTCGATCAGGTTGACGGCGCTATGCTCGACGGCGTAGTCGAAGTCTCCGAAATGATGGGTTCATCCGTACATCTGCATCTGAATACAAACGGCAGAGACTGCATCATCATCGTTCCGACTCTGGATCTCAAGGACAATGCAGCTCTTGAAATCGGTGCCAATGTCAAGTTCACATTCGCTCCGTCCGCTATTCATGTATTTGACCCGTGGACCGGAAAGAATCTGGAATACATCACATCGATGGAAGGCATCGGCGGCAACTGAGCCGGTCATCAGTCTTAGAACAAACTGTTTCAAAAAGCACCTGTCATACCGGCAGGTGCTTTCTTCATGGATTTTTGTGTTGTTTCAGATATCAAGTGCAGCGTGATATCCCTGATAGACTGCATTTGTAATGGTGGAAACTCTGGATGCGTCGCCGATGACCCTGACATATGGTGCCCCGTCGATCAGTTCGCTCACATCCGTGCTTCTCTGACCCAATGCACAGATTACACTCGTTCCCGGTACGAGGACTTCCTGATTTTCTTTATCTGCACAGACAACCCCTTCATCCGTGATTCTGAGTCCTTTGAGACCGGTATGAACGGTAACATATTTTTCGATTTCCTTTAACAGAAGAGGTCTGTGTCTGACATTGGCATCCGGTGCAAGCATATCTCTCATTTCAACAAGGTGAACCTTCTTTCCTTCCTGACCGAGATGGATTGCACATTCACATCCCGCAAGTCCGCCGCCGAGCACAACGACATCATCTGTGACTTTTTCTTTTTCAAGCCAGTAATTGTTGACGATGACGCACTTCTCAATTCCCTGCAGCGGAGGAACAATCGGCTTTGAACCGGTCGCAATGATCAAAGCATCCGGCTTTTCATGTTCACACAGCTCTTTGGTGACAGGTGTATTGAGAATGATCTTTACGCCTGCCTTCTCACAGAACAGTTTGTAGGTGAGGGAAAGCTGATACATTTCTTTCTTAAACGGAAGCGCCTGCTCGGATTTGAGAATTCCGCCGACTTCGCTTTCCTTTTCATACAATGTAACATCATGGCCTCTTAAAGCTGCCGTATATGCCGCATAGAGACCGCCCGGGCCTGCGCCCGCTACCATGACTTTCTTTTTGAAAGGTGCCGGATAAACAACATCTCCTTCCAGCTCTCTGCCGATCAATGGATTGACCGTGCATCTTCTGGTTGAAGTGGAAGCTCGCTCTGCCATGCATGTGAAGCATCTCAGGCATCTGACAATTTCGTCATCTCTGTTTTCAACAACTTTGCGTGGCATAAACGGATCGGCAAGAAGTGCTCTGCCCATGTAGATCAGATCTGCTTTTCCGCTTGCGATGATCTCTTCAAGCTGAGCCGGATCATTCAGTCCGCCGATTGTCGCAACCGGTTTTGAAACATGCTTTTTGATTTCTGCGGCCAGATACACATTGCGGCCGTGTTCTTCAAACATGGAAGGATGGGTGATGCCGAATGTTCTCTGATAGGTACCTGCCGAAACATGAATGATATCGCAGTACGGTTCAATCATCTTCGCAATTTCAATGCCTTCTTCAAGATGATAGCCTTCCGGCACAAACTCATCGCCGCTCATTCTGAATTCAATCGGGAAGAAAGGCCCTACAGCTTCTCTGACTGCCTTGAGCACTTCAATTGCCAGTCTGCATCTGTTTTCAAGAGAGCCGCCGTATTCATCGTCTCTGTGATTGAACATCGGTGAAAGAAACTGGTTGATCAGCCAGCCGTGTCCGCCATGAATCATTAACATCTCAAAGCCTGCCCGTTTGGCAAGAGAAGCCACATGGCCATAGGCTTCAACAATTTCAGCAATCATGTCTTTTGTGAGTGCCCTGACTTCAACACCGTCATTTCTGACCGTATCGCTCGGTCCCCACTGATGCATGGATTTCTGTTTTTTCTTATCCGTCATGTAGGTTCCTGCAAACATGCCGGAGTGTGAGAGTTCAAGAGAAGGGATTGCCCCGTGCCGTTTAATCGCATCGGCGCAATAGGTTGCCTGTGCCAGTGAATTCAGGATGCTTTCGTCCAGATGATAGGCATGCGAACCGTCCGTTGCCGGATGCACCATACATTCTGAAACAGTGACTGCCGCTGCACCGCCCTTCGCTCTTAATTCATAGAAAGCCTTTGATTTGTCGCCGATACAGCCGTCATTGGCAATATCCGTTCCGCCCATCGGAGCCGAGCACATGCGGTTTCTGAAAACTGTTCTGCCGACACTCAGCGGACTTGAGAGATGAGAAAACTTCCGTTCCATTTTTTTTCTTTCCTTTCTGAATTATCTTCTGATCAGCCTTTTCTGAATCAGCCAATCGTAAAGAGCACTTCCGGTCTTCCCGAATGCCGGATATTCATCTTCTTTGATATCCACCATATAGGAGCCGTATCCGTTGATGATTTTTGTACCTGATGAATGAATCCGTTCCCTTTGAAATGTGCCGTATTCTTTATGAACATGACCGTGGAACATATAAGCAGGATGATATTCATTGATCAGATCATTGAAACATTCAAATCCGCGGTGAGGCAGATCATCCAGATCCCCATACCCGTACGCCGGCGCATGGGTTAACAGAACATCAAAACCGTTCATCAGTTTCAGTTTCCATTTCAGCTTTCTGATGCGCTTCTCCATGGCTGCTTCGGTATACATATTATTTCTGTTGCCGTATTTATATGATCCGCCGAGTCCCAGGATTCTCAATCCATGGAAATTATAGATCGTATCTTCAATACAATCGCATCCCAGCGGCTCATTTGTTTCATATTTATCGTCATGATTGCCTCTGACATAAATCAGCGGTTTATTGATCATCGTTACCAGAAATTCCAGATATTCCGGATCAAGATCTCCGCATGAAAGAATCAGATCCACGCCTTCTGTCTTTGATGCACGGTAATAATCCCATAACGATGTTTCTTCATGATCGGCCACCAGCAGAATTCTCATATCAGATCTTTTCCTTTGCGGCATCCACACCGGATACCTTTGACAGTTTTCTGCCGCTTTCATTCAGTTCATCAAACTGCGGAATGACACCGATGACATTTTCATTGAGCCAGTCCATATTGATGATCTTTTCATTGCTGAGCTTTGCGCCGTTTTGATCCTGGATGATCTTTTCGGTGCTTCTGAGTTCTCCGGAGAAAGGATTCAGATTTCCGCTCATCATCGCTTCTTTCAGCAGGTGAATCATCTTGACTGAGCTGTATGAAATTCTTGATGAAATCACAAGATCCAGCACATCCGAATTCATTCCCCACCAATAGTTGACAGCTTTCTTATCCGGATCCTTTTCCTGATTCCAGGTTCCTTCAAGCACCTGCTCTACGAGCTTTTCATAGTATTTCGGCCAGTTGATAACCGGCATTGCAAGATTGGTAATCGAGCCGTCCTTTTCCTTGCGGCATAAACCGAAGACTGTGTGATCCTCTTTGAGGGAAACCAGATCTTCAGCCGAGAATATGCTGATGTCAAGATCATCAAGCAATGAGAACCACTTCTGATCATGCACCCCGCTCCATCCAAGATACACCTTGCATTCCGGGTCAATCAGAGATGCACCGATCGCAAATGCATTGATGGAAGCGATTGTTCCGTAAATCGGATAATCGGCGATATAGCAGACCTTATGATTTTTCGCATACATGGCACTTAATGCGCCGAGCAGGAATTTCACTTCATACATCCGGACGTAATATGTTCTGACCGCATTGGCAGACAGATTGATCGAGCAGTTGAGAAACTTCGCTTTCGGATGGGCAATGGCAGCCTTGAGCGTTTCCTTCATCATGGAAGGTGAAATGGTAAAGACCATATTGCAGGATGCCGCTGCCTGATCAAGTGCCTCTTTCAGCTTTTCAGATGTATTGCAGTTTTCATAGACTTCGGTTGTTACCTGATCTTTGAACTTTTTGTTCAGATACATCCTGCCGATTTCATGATCATAAATCCATGCGGAATCTTCCGCATTTTTGTCATAGATAAATGCGATTCTGATCGGTTTGACTTCCGGTTTCAGCGGCAGAATCTTCACAAGATCGGAAAGCGGCGTGTCTTTCTTTTCAGCAGGAACTTCACGGAACGAGATCGTATCCTTCGAAGTCTGTGCCTGCAGCTCTTTTCTGATCTTCACAATGTTTCTTCTGAGCGTATCTGTTCCGGACTGTCTCAATGAATCAAATCCGTAAATCGAAATATATGTCAGGAACGCATCCGATTCATCTGTATCATTGGCCGTATGTTCCACATTCTTATATGCCTGACTGAAATGATGATAGGCAGATCTGACTCTGCTGACCGTGATTTCATCCCAGCGTGTTTTCAGATCTTTGCCGAGTGCCTGGGCAAATTCAAGATAGCTGCCTTTCTTTGTAAAGTTCAGTTCATAAAGCGGACATACCGAAAAGAATTTAAGGAATTCATCATAGATATCATTTCCGGCTGTTTCTTCCCGCTTCACAAGTCTTTTTACATTTGCGGCAATCGTCGGCATACCGACATATTTCGCAACCGAAACACGCTTGTTGCCTTCCTGCACATAAAAATGATGCAGATATTCATAAACAAGAATCGGATCTCTCAATCCTTCCGAAATCTGCGATTCATACAGTCTGCTCCACTTTGTGCCGAATTCTGTTCCCTTTTCAAGAACCGGCATGAAATTGCAGGCAAAAGTCTGCTGTCTGCCCGCTGTTTTTGTGCCGGTGATCAATGAAACAGGAATTTCCATTGTTCCGATATCGACAGTGTCGCAGCTCTTTTCATCGAGGAACTGATCAAGAGCGGCAAGATAGGGATTTCTGCCTTCATGGACTGCGTCGTTGAATGCAGCGTCCCCCTGCTTTTTTGCTTTGATATAATCATCAATCATTTTGAACTACCTTCATGTTTGCGGATCAGATCCTTCAGCATCTCAATCAGACTGTCCACCGGCTCATTGACCTTATCAGCAATATCACTCATCGTCGCTCTTGCCAGAATCATCTTCAGCATCCCTGAAGGAACCGCCGCAGCTCTGTCTGAAAGCTTCTTCACTTCATCGATCAGCCATGGATATTCTTTTGAGAGTTCTTTGATTTTTGTATCTTTTGTAATATCTTCAAGTTTCATAAATACACTTCCTTTACCCTCTATCATGTTACCAAAAAAACATCATTTCTTTTGTGCACTTGTGATGAAAACAGACATAAAATACCATTTGCAATCTGAAGCCATTTTCCTGTTCGGAAATTCATCATGTCAATGCTATAATACACACGCATTATTGAACAAAAACTGTAAGGAGAATCCGAATATGAAGTCCGATTTCATCAGACTGGTTGACTCACATTGTCACAACTGTCTCAGATGCGTCAGAGCCTGCCCGACCAATGCGATGACTTATCTGAACAATGAGCCGAGAATCGAAGCGAATGACTGCATCTTATGCGGAAGGTGCTACGCTGCCTGTCCCCATGATGCCAAATCTCAGAAATCTGAATTCAGACAGGTTCTGAAATGGCTTGAAAACAACGAAGAAGTCATTCTTTCCGCCGCTCCGAGCTTCGCTGTCATCTGGGAAAGCATCGGTTCCCTGAGAAAGATCCTGCTTCGCCGCGGCTTTCATGAAGTTACGGAAACCGCTGAAGGCGCAGCCATGGTTTCAAGAGCCTATATTCAGCTCATGAATGAACATCAGATGAAAAATATCATCACAACCTGCTGCCCGGCGATCAACACTCTGATTGAAAAAGAATATCCCGATCTGATCGATCAGATGGCACCGGTCGTTTCCCCGGTCATTGCCCACGGCCGCATGATCAAAAAGAATCATCCGAACGCAAAGGTTGTTTTCCTGTCTCCCTGCATTGCCAAATTCAAGGAGATTGAGGATGCCCGCTTTGCCGGAGCAGTTGATGCCTGTGTCAGTATGGAAGAAATCCTGACCTGGGTGAAGAATGATCTTTCCGAAGAAGAAACCAATGACTGGAATGACTTCGAAGGATCGATTTCCCGTGTCTATCCGGCAGCCGGCGGCGTCATTGCCACACTGCCTGAAAATGAGAATTATGAATACCTGCCGGTAGATGGCATCGAGCGTGTCAGGGTCATGCTTGAATCCATCCGCAACGGCGAACTCAGCGGATGTCTGCTTGAAGTCAACTCCTGCCGCGGGGCATGCCTTGCCGGACCTCTTCTGTCCCACTTCACACATGCCGAATTTGCCGGCCAGAGAAGAATCAACAAAGTTACCCGCCTGCTTCCGAAGGTTACCGACGGTGAGCTTCCTGTAGATATGAAAGCAGTCTGGAAAGATGACAGCCTGCACCATCCGAAGCATACCGAAGAAGAGATCAGAAAGCAGATGATTGCCATGGGCAAGACAAGCCCTATGAAGATTCATGACTGCGGCATGTGCGGATATGAAACCTGCCGTCTCAAGGCAATCGCTGTGCTTGATGGAAAAGCAGATCCGAAGCTCTGTCTGCCCGAAGCACTTGAAGCTGCCCAATCCTTGTCAAACGTCGTTCTCGACAACACGCCCAACGGCATCCTGGTTGTGGATAACGAACTGAAAATCAGAGATATGAACCGCAGTGCACGCCGTATTCTGGGATTTGAAATGGTTTCCCCTTCCGGTATGCCGCTGGAAGGAATCCTGCCCAATGATCAGCTGCTTGAGCTTGTCCGCAATACGGGCAGAAAAGCAACGCACTTCCATTGCTATTACGATATGTATGACAGACTGTTCGAACATGCGATTGTCAGCGTTCAGAGCCAGAACCTCAAAGTCATCATTCTTATGGACAGAACCGCAGAAACCCTTCAGGAAGCTGCCATGGCTTCCATGCGTACAGAGACCATGGAAGTCACCCAGAAAGTCATCAATGATCAGATGAGAGCGGTTCAGGAAATTGCCTCGATGCTGGGTGAAACAACAGCCCGCAGCAAAGTCGCCCTGCTGAAACTGCAGAAAGTCATCAACGGGGAAGAGAATGTATGAACCAGACGATTCATATTGACGCCGACTGGAGAAGCCTTTTCCACTATGGTGAAGAGCTCTGCGGCGACAGAGTCATGATGAAGAGAAATGATGAAGCCTTTGTCATGGTTCTTGCAGACGGTCTTGGTTCAGGGGTCAAGGCGAATATCCTTTCCACCCTGACTTCAACCATCATTACCGATATGATCTTTGAAGGGCTCACCCTCCATGAAGCAGTTGAGACAATTGCCGCGACTCTGCCGGTCTGTGAAGACCGTGAGGTTGCCTACAGTACTTTCACGATTCTCAAGATCAACTTCATCACTTCCAAGGCTTACCTTGCCCAGTATGACAATCCGTTAGCTGTCTTTATCCGTGACAATCAGATCATGGAGATCGAGAAAAAGGAAGTCTTCATCGGTGAAAAGAAAATCTACGAATCGCAGTTTGACCTGCAGCCGGGCGATCATATCATGTATTTCTCCGACGGCATTCTGTATGCCGATACGGAAATGCAGCTGAATCTGAACTGGGGACAGAAAGATGTGGAAGACTTTCTGGCAGCCGCAATCCAGAAGGAAGATCCGGCCAGAGAGTGCACAAGAATTCTGCTTGCCATGGTCAACAGTCTTTATGGGGGCAAACCTACCGATGACTGCACGGTGGCAGCGGTCAGAATCCTGCCAGCCCGTGAGACAGTCGTGATGGCAGGCCCGCCCAAGGACAAAAAAGATGACGAAACCGTTATGCACCGGCTCCTCAGCGCAACCGATCAGAAGATTGTATGCGGCGGTACCACATCGCAGATTGCCGCCAGATTCCTTCAGACAGATGTTGTTCCGGATACCGACACACCGATGCTTGACGATGTGCCGCCCAAGGCATTTATCAAAGGAATCGATCTTGTTACCGAAGGTCAGCTCACCCTTCAGAAAGTCAACTTTCTGTTTCAGAAAGCTCTGAAGGATAAAGACTTTTATGAAGAGATGATTCTTTCCAAAGAAGAGGATGGCGCTTCGTGTCTCTTCCGTGCGCTTGCTCTGTCGAGTGCGGTCACCTTCATCATGGGACTTTCCGAAAACAAAGGTCATCAGAATCTTGCCGGTGTCTCGCTTGATGCCAAAAAAATGCTCATCCAGCAGATCTCCGATTCACTGAATGAGCTTGGCAAGTTTGTTTCAATTGAAATGTATTGAGATTTATGCAAGGATCACGCACTGCAGAGGTGCCAGTGATCCTTTTTCATATGTCTCCATATTATTCAGGATTACATTCTTTCCCTGAACAAATGAGGAATCAAATGACGCTTCGTGTTCGGAAAGATTGATGAGCACCGTCACTTCGCATTCATCATTTCTTCTGATATATGCAATCACGTCCGGATGATCGTTAAGAATCTCTTCAAAGCTTCCGTCAGTCAATACCGGATATTTCTGCCTGAGCTTTGCCAGAAGCCTGAACCAGTTGAGAACCGAATGTTCATCTTTTTCCTGCTTCATGACATTGACTTCTTTATAGTCTTCATGAACCGGCAGCCATGGCTTTCCTTTTGTAAAGCCTGCATTTTCCGTATCATCCCACTGCATGGGAGTTCTTGCACTGTCACGTGAGAATGCATGAACACAGGCAAGTGCCTGTTCTTTGTTGAGGCCTTCAGAAAGAGCGAATTCATACTGTCCGTAAGAAGAGATATCGTTATAGCAGTCAATCGAAGGCCATGCGATATTTGTCATTCCGAGTTCCTGTCCCTGATAGAGGAAGGGGGTTCCTCTGAGTGTCATCAAAAGACAGCCCATCGCTTTTGCGGCAAGGTCCGTATCTGCATGTTCGCTGAAATAGTGATTGACGCATCTTGGCTTGTCATGGTTTTCAAAGAAAGCAGGATACCATCCGTTATCCTTTGTTGCATTCTGTGAATTGCGCAGTGCTTTCTTGAGATCGGAAATTGTCCATGGATCAGGCCGGCACCAGGTCTCGACACCTTTGAATTCAAGATTGATATGACTGAATTCAAACAGCATGTCAAATGCGCCGTTTTCCCCGACCCAGTATTTCAGTTCATCCGCTCTCACGCCGTTGGCTTCCGCCACCGTGAAGATATCATGGCCTTCGGCAACTTCTTTTTTGAATTCATGCAGATAATCAAGAATGCCCGGCTGATTGCATGTCATATCATGGACGGAAACCATTCCGTCATCCCCGTCCGGTTGACCGTCTTCAAATACATCGGGCTTTTTGATATAGACAATCGCATCGATTCTGAATCCCCCTGCGCCAAGATCCACCCAGAAGTTTGCGGCATCATAGAGAGCTTTTCTGACTTCCGGATTTGCCCAGTTGAGATCAGGCTGCTGGGAAGCGAATGTATGCAGATAATACTGCCCTCTCTCTTCGCACCATGTCCACGCACTGCCGCCGAAAATTCCGCGCCAGTTGGTCGGCTCACTGCCGTCTTCCTTTGCGTCTTTCCAGATATACCAGTCGCTCTTCGGATTGTCTTTCGATTTCTTTGATTCCAGGAACCATGGATTCTGATCGCTGGAATGATTGAAGACAAGATCGATGACAATCCGGATATTTCTTTTTTCTGCTTCCCGGAATAATTCCTTCATGTCCTCCATTGTTCCGTATGAAGGATCCACGCTGCAGTAATCCGCAATATCATATCCGTTATCCACCATCGGAGACTTGCATACAGGCGTCATCCAGATTGCTCCGACACCGAGAGAAGCAAGATAATCCAGTTTTTCAATGATTCCCTGAATCGTACCTGTGCCCTGTGCTTTCGTATCTTTGAAACTCTTGGGATAAAGCTCATAAACAATTGTTTTCTGCCACCACTTCATGATGTTTTCCTCACATTTTCCTTATTTCCATCTTATCAGAATTACCCTAATATTTTGTGAACGCTTTCAGATGTATCCGTTTACATTTTTGAAAATTTTCAAAAGTTCATGAAAACTGCATTGATTTTCTTTCAATCCTCCTTTATAACTGTCTGCGTACACGAAGGAGGTACGAAACATGGTAAAAGATGAATACATCAGAGAGACAGTTGTTCACCTGTTTGAGGAGAATCTCAGAAAGGTGACACTGGCTGCAGAGGGAACTACAGATCATTTCAAAGTCGGCGATGAAGTCAGACTTGCACAGAACAACGGCAGATTCTGCCTGCTGGATGAAAATGAACATATGATTCCTGCTGAGATCTGTGCAAACGTACCGCTTGAGGAAGCTTTGACATTATCTCTTGCCAAAACAGCTTTCTCCATTTCCAAAGTCAAAGGCAATGTCTTCAAAGCCGAAATGAAAAACCAGTATTCCCTGAGTCACAATGAAAACACCGAATGGTGTTATCTGAATTAATTCAATGACTGCCCGTGCTGATTGCACGGACAGTTTTCTTTTTCGGGGCTATAATGAACTCAGTAAACGAGGAAACAGATATGGACCAGATCAAAAGAATCGAAAAAATGGAAGCTGTCATGAACAGAGTCGCAGCTTCCGTCAGAAAGTGTCAGGATGCATTGAGCGAATTCGCAGCTCTTGAAGATGAAATCGATGAACTCAATACCTATTACATGGACGGCGGATGGCGTGAAGATTACGAAGCAGATGAAGCAGGAAAGATTCCGAAGACCATGAAGCGCGGCATTCTTTCCCAGGATACTCTCTTCGATCTGCTCGAAGAAACCGACCGCCTGCAGAATGCAATCAGAATTCTCGACGAAGATGAATGAAATCAGGAAGGATCGCTCCTTCCTGATTTTTTATTCTGTCACCAATTCAAATATCGCACCGGGATCAGGCACAATCAAATCATCCCGCTTGTATGTCTCATTGATGAATGTGATTGTCTTTGTTTCACGGTCATAGATGAGATCCTGCTCATAACTGCCGTCATCAGAGAAGATGTAATACTGATCATCAATCAGTTTGCCGTCCGAATACTGCTGGTTGACACTGCCTTTGATTTCATCGAGATCCGTTTTCAGGATGAAGCGGTGCGGCATCTGTCCTTCGAGATCTCCATAGATAAACAGATGCGCATTCATGTTGATATTTGTCAGAACAAATTCAATTTCATCATAGATCAGTTCATTCTCTTTTGTCGGTGTGACATTGCGGTCACTCAAAGGCGCATATCCTGTTTTTTCAATGATTTCCTGACCGTCATCGGAAAGGATGTAATTCATCATATCCTTCACCGACTGCTTTTCATTTGAAGCGAGGGTTGCACAGACAAGTGACGCAATGACCGGATACTTTCCGCTTCTGATATTCTCAACACTCGGATAGACCCCATCCACCGCCAGCATCTTGACATTCTTTTCCTGATTCATACCTTCCAGAAAATACCGGAACGTATAGCCGAGTGCTCCTGCTTCATCGTTATATTCGGCAACTCTTTCAACAATGCCGCCCATCGGGCCGATATTCATAATCTCAACTTTTTTCGGATCGGCAAGCGGAACATCACCCATGAAGTAATTCATCATGACCTGGGAGCCTGAATTTTCGGGTCTCTGGAACGCAACGATCTTTCTGTTCTTTCCGCCGACTTCCTTCCAGTTTGTAATATCGCCGTGATAAATGGCACGGATCTGATCGCTTGTCAGATTATCCACCGGATTGTCAGCTTCCGTAAAGAAGACAAACGCCTCTTTGCCGATCGGGGTTGTCATGATCTCCTCATTGCACTCGGATGCATACTGTTTCTGGGCAAGCGAAGGCCTTGCCGCAAAGACCATATCGACTTTCCGATTGACAAGCCGGTAGTAGGCATCGCTTGAATTGGTAAATGTGACAATGTGTCCGTTATAGAAATAGGCATCTGCGCTTTCCTCATCATATTCATCCAGTTCACGGGCATTCCACCATTCTTCAGCACGGTCATGCCATTCCTTTTCAATCTGATCGATATTGCGGTAGGCGGAAAGAGCCAGAGCACTGTAAACCGGATAACATGCTTCGGCCCCGTCAAGGATCGGCATATCTTCTTCATTTTCAATCACAAAGGAAGCTTCATGATCAAGCTTATACAGCTTTTCGGAATCATAGACATGATAGCCGGTGAAGTCGGTTGAAGAATATCCGTTCATATAGTCGAAGCCATGCCCGAGATATTTCTGATTGTCTTCCTGTTTCGCTCTTGACATCGCAGTCACTGCCAGAATCAGAACAATCAGAATCAGAATTGTATTGCGCACATAATGTTTCTTCTTCGGTTTTGTTTCACTCATGATTCAATCCTTTCGTGATCATAAGATCTGATTGAGAAATGCATGGATTTCATCCAGGCTGAATGACGAAATCATGCGACCGTCATGCGGATCAAGCAGACGGTAATGAAGAGACAGGATGTTCTGCTGAATGCGATAGCCGTCATGTTCTTCAACCAGCTTCCACCACACCTTGCCGCCCATCGTTTTCGGATAGTCCACATCTGAATTCTCAAATGCGATGGCTTTGATCATATCGGAAAGTTCACCGCCGAATTCATCCTGAAGAATTCTGCTCTGCGAAAAGACGGTCGCAAGTGTCACGCATTCCGTCCAGGACAGCAGTCTTCTTCCTTTTTCACTTTCCACAAGAGATTTCTTCGAGATACCGAGCACTTTCGACATCTCCTCCTGTGAAAAGCCGTATTCATTTCTGACAAGCCTGCATTTCCCGCTCATTCTGAAGACGAATTGTTTTCTGTCCATATCACTGTCCTCAGTGTAAATTTACACCGTTTCTGACTTTTTGACAATCTGTCCGGAAGAATCTTAAGAATCAGGAAAATGATTCGGCTATAATGAACAGGCAGTAAGAATATCTGCCATCATTGCAAAAG
>JAUNEN010000045.1 GCA_030525525.1 Erysipelotrichaceae bacterium | reverse complement strand
AATACTATTATAGCGAACGCGTCAAGCAAAGGGAAAAGAAAAGATTGTGAATACGCCTTCGCAGACAGTTGAATTTCCAAAGAAACAGATTGTAAGAAATGTTGAAAAAACTGTTTGACAATGAACAGGCGTGAATATATTATGTATTAGCTTGACCAAAGATGGCTTTGTTGCGGAAACAAAGCCTTAAAAAAGTCCAAGATCCGGCACACTTGGAAATGTGTGCACAAAAAGTGAAAGGAGAAATCAGAAATGCCTACAATAAACCAGTTGGTACGCAAAGGCCGTACCGATAAAGTTTACAAGAGCAAGTCCCCTGCATTAAACAGAGGATTCAACTCACTTCGCAACCGTCCTACTAAGATCAGCAGCCCGCAGAAGAGAGGCGTCTGCACCCGTGTCGGTACAATGACACCGAAGAAGCCGAACTCAGCTCTGCGTAAGTATGCCCGTGTACGTCTGTCCAATGGTATGGAAGTCACAGCTTACATCCCGGGTGTTGGTCACAACCTTCAGGAACACTCTGTCGTTATGATCAGAGGCGGCCGTGTCAAGGACCTCCCTGGTGTCCGTTACCACATCATCCGCGGTACTCTTGACTGCGCAGGTGTTGCTAACCGCAACCAGAGCCGTTCCCTCTACGGTGCTAAGAAGCCGAAGAAGTAATTAGGAAGGAGAAGAAGTCATGCCCAGAAAAGGTTATATAGCAAAGCGTGAAGTATTACCGGATCCGGTATACAACTCAAAGCTGGTTACAAAACTCATCAACAAGATCATGATCGATGGCAAAAAGGGCACAGCCCAGACAATTCTCTATGATGCATTCGCAATCATCGAGAAGCAGACAGGTCAGCCCGCCATGGAAGTATTCGAGAAGGCTCTCGGAAATGTTATGCCTGTCCTCGAACTCAAGGTCCGCCGTGTCGGCGGTGCCAACTATCAGGTACCGGTTGAAGTCAGCGCTGAAAGAAAGCTGACACTGGCTCTCAGATGGATCGTTAACTTCTCCAGAAGCCGTCATGAGACAACAATGGAGAGAAGACTCGCTGCAGAGCTCATGGATGCTGCAAACGGAACAGGCGCATCCGTCAAGAGAAAGGAAGATACCCACAAGATGGCCGAAGCAAACAAGGCGTTTGCTCACTATCGTTGGTAATTTCATCAATCCGTATTTACTCAGACTCATTTAAGAAAGGAGCGATTTATGCCTAGAGAGTTCCCTTTGAACAAGGTTCGTAATATCGGAATCATGGCTCATATCGATGCCGGCAAGACAACGACAACTGAGCGTATTCTGTATTACACAGGCAAGATTTATAAGATCGGCGAAACACACGACGGTGCTTCACAGATGGACTGGATGGCACAGGAACAGGAACGTGGTATCACGATCACTTCCGCAGCTACAACCTGCCACTGGAAGGATTGCCAGATCAACATCATCGATACACCGGGTCACGTCGACTTCACTGCTGAAGTTGAACGTTCACTTCGTGTTCTTGACGGTGCGGTCACAGTCCTCGACTCCAAAGCAGGTGTTGAGCCGCAGACAGAAACAGTCTGGAGACAGGCTACAGAATACAGAGTTCCGCGTATTGTATTCTCCAACAAAATGGACGCTACAGGTGCGGACTTCGATATGTCTGTAGCATCAATCGGAAACAGACTCGGTGCCAAGGCGGCTGCGATCCAGATGCCGATCGGCGCAGAACAGAGTTTCCGCGGAATCATCGACCTCGTCACAATGAAGCAGTATATGTACCAGAACGACCTCGGTACAGATATCAAGATCACTGACATCGATGCACAGTATCTCGACAAAGCGACAGATATGCATCAGACAATGCTCGAGATGATCGCTGACTATGACGAAGAAGTCATGATGAAAGTTCTTGAAGGTGAAGAACCTACAGTTGAAGAAATCAAGAGAGCGATCCGTGCAGGCGTTCTGACCTCTGAATTCTTCCCTGTTATGTGCGGATCCGCATATAAGAACAAGGGTGTTCAGCTGATGCTGGACGCAGTTGTTGACTACCTGCCGGCACCGACAGATGTTCCTTCCATCAAGGGCCATCTGGACGACGGCACAGAAGATGAGCGTCATCCTTCCGATGAAGAGCCGTTCGCAGCACTTGCATTCAAGGTTGCAACAGACCCGTTCGTCGGCAGACTGACATACTTCCGTGTATATTCAGGTATTGCTACAGCCGGAAGCTACATCCTCAACGCTTCCAAGAACAAGAGAGAAAGATTCGGCCGTCTCGTCCGTATGCATGCAAACCACCGTGCGGATGTTGATGAAGTCTATGCAGGCGACATCGCCGGCGCAGTCGGTCTCAAGAATACAACAACAGGTGACACACTCTGTGATGAAGGTCACCCGATCATCCTCGAATCAATGGTATTCCCGGAACCTGTCATTCAGATGTCCGTTGAACCCAAAACAAAAGGCGATGCCCAGAAGATGGACAACGCTCTGGCAAAACTGGCAGAAGAAGACCCGACATTCCGTACATATACAGATGAAGAAACAGGCCAGACAATCATTGCCGGTGTCGGTGAACTTCAGCTGGATATCATTATGGACCGTATGAGAAGAGAGTTCAAAGTCGAAGCCACAGCAGGTGCGCCTCAGGTTGCTTACCGTGAGACAATCCGCAAGGAAGGCGAGGCAGAAGGACGCTTCATCCGTCAGTCCGGCGGTCACGGTCAGTATGGTGACGTATGGATCAGATTCTCACCGAACCCGGGCAAGGGCTTCGAATTTGAGGATCAGACAATCGGCGGATCCGTTCCGAAGGAATTCATCAGACCGACACAGCAGGGTCTTGAAGAAGCTCTCAACAACGGTCTGGTTGCCGGCTACCCGGTAGTAGATATCAAAGCTGTCCTCTTCGACGGTAGCTACCATGATGTCGACTCCAGTGAACAGGCTTATAAGATTGCCGCTTCCCTCGCACTCAAAGAAGCTGCGAAGATCTGCGATCCGGCAATTCTCGAGCCGATCATGGCTGTTGATATCACTGCACCGGCCGAATATCTCGGTGCTATCATGGGTGACGTTACAAAGCGCCGCGGACAGATCCGTGATCAGGAAGAGACAGGCAATGCGATCAAGGTCAAGGCGTACATCCCGCTGGCATCCATGTTCGGTTATGTTACAGACCTGCGTTCATTCACACAGGGCCGCGGAACATACATGATGACAATGGATCACTACGAGGAAGTACCTAAGAACATCGCAAAAGAGATTATTGAAAAAAACGGTAGTAAGTAATTATTGCATAAAGGTATTAAGTCCGCTAAAATTATTGCAGACTGAATAAATCAGGAGGAAAACTAAAAATGGCAAAGGAAAAATTTGACCGATCTCTCGAACATGTCAATATTGGCACAATCGGTCACGTAGACCACGGCAAAACAACTCTGACAGCAGCGATCACAAAGTATCTTGCTGAGCATCCTGAAGCAGGTAAGGCTGTTTTCGAAGCTTATGACAAGATCGACGGCGCTCCTGAAGAAAAGGCTCGTGGTATCACAATCAACACAGCACACGTTGAATACCAGACACTGACAAGACACTATGCACACGTTGACTGCCCAGGCCACGCTGACTACATCAAGAACATGATCACTGGTGCAGCTCAGATGGACGGCGCTATCCTCGTAGTTGCTGCTTCTGACGGACCGATGCCTCAGACACGTGAGCACATCCTGCTCGCTCGTCAGGTTGGCGTTCCCAAGATGGTTGTATATCTGAACAAGTGCGACCAGGTTGATGACGATGAACTGATCGACCTCGTTGAAATGGAAGTTCGTGAACTCCTCGACTCCTATGATTTCGACGGCGACAACACACCGATCATCCGTGGTTCCGCATACGGCGCTCTGAACGGCGATCCGAAGTGGACTCCTTCCATCAAGGAACTGCTCGATGCAGTTGATGAATGGATCCCTACTCCACCGCATGAATTCGACAAGCCGTTCCTGATGGCTGTAGAAGACGTCTTCACAATCACAGGCCGTGGTACTGTTGCTACAGGCCGTGTAGAGCGTGGCAGACTGAACCTCAACGACCAGGTTGAAATCGTTGGTCTGAGACCTACTCGTTCCACAGTCGTTACAGGTATCGAAATGTTCCGTAAGATGCTTGAATTCGCTCAGGCAGGCGACAACATCGGTGCTCTGCTCCGTGGTGTCAACCGTGACGAAATCGAGCGTGGACAGGTTCTCGCTAAGCCGGGTTCCGTTACTCCTCATACAAAGTTCGTTGCACAGGTTTACGTTCTGAAGAAGGATGAAGGCGGCCGTCATACACCGTTCGTCTCCAACTACCGTCCGCAGTTCTACTTCCGTACAACTGACGTTACAGGTATCATCACTCTTCCGGAAGGCACAGAAATGTGCATGCCTGGTGACAACGTTGAAATGCACGTTGAACTGCTGAAGCCGATCGCTGTTGAACAGGGAACACGTTTCTCCATTCGTGAAGGCGGCCGTACAGTAGGTTCAGGCAACGTTATCAAGATCGTTGAATAATTTCAACAAACTGAATTGAATTGATTAAGAAAAGATCTGCAGATCCTCATTCGGAAAAGCGGATCTTTTTTCTTTGCTATAATGAATCTGAGAAAGGCGGAAACCATATGTATACAGAAACAATTGTCAAAGAGGTATCCGTTTACAGAAACGGATGCACAGTCAGCAGAAAAGGAATTATTCATCTGATGCCGGGAGAAAACAATGTGCAGATCTCCGGTTTAACTTCATCTGCATATACCGATACCATGCAGCTGAGATTCGCTCCGTCTGTCAGTGCCTATGCGGTGCATATTGTGCCGCGTGAAGAAGAGGAAAGAGAATCAGCTGAACTGACTGATCAGATCAATGAAACCAAAGAATTGATCGCAGCTCTTAAATCACAGGCTGAAATGTGGAAAAACGGAGCGGCAATCTACAACTCTTCCAATGTAACAGTGAAGGAAATCGAAGAGTATATCATTGCCTATCCGGAACGGATCAAAACGGTTAAAGCAGAAATCCGCAGACTGGAAAAAGAACTGAAAAAGCAGCAGAAACAGCTCAACGAAGCTGCGTCCAGAGATGCACGTCCTCTGATCGGGGCAACCCTCAAGGCAGTCAATGAAGGAGACTATCCGTTTGAACTTGTGTATCAGGATACGGCTGCCTACTGGAATTCTCAATATGAAATCCATACTGACGGGGAAAGCAGTCCTCTTGAAATCAGAGTCCGGGCAGAGGTCAGACAGTCGACCGGTGAAGACTGGAAGAATGTAAAGATGTCCCTGCGTACAGGAATGCCTGTATACTCGGCAAGCCTGCCGGTATTGAAGCCTGTCTGGCTGGATTATCAGCAGCCGATGAGAGACATGGTGTATGGCATGGCCAGACCGATGATGATGAAAGCGGCTGCCGCTCCGACGATCAACTCTGCAATGAGGGCAGAAGCTGAAGAGAGCATGCTTGAAGATACGGCGGCGTTCGGCAGAATCGAAATGCCTGAAGCAGATGTTTCATCAAGTGACACGATGACGGAATATGCACTCGGCTCTGTCTACGATGTTGCGTCAGGCAAGGACGGTCTCACTGTCGATCTGCAGAAATTCACACTGGATGCGAAGTATGTGATTAAAGCAGTTCCCAAAAAAGATATCAAAGCCTATCTGCTTGCCGAGATCAATACAAAGGATCTGCCGATGATTATCAACGGAAATGCGGCAGTCTATCTGGATGGCGTTTATACAGGCACATGCATGATCGCTCCTGATTACGGTAAAGACACCTATGCAATTGCACTCGGCTCACAGGAAAGAATCACCCTTTCCAGAAAAGCAAACAAAAAGAAGTCATCGTCTGCGATCTTCAAGAATGTTCAGTCATCCGCATATGAATGTGAAATCACTGTCACCAACGGAAAAGATATTCCGGTGACAATCACACTCTATGATCAGATACCTGTCACACGTCAGGACGGAATCAAAGTGGAAGTCATTAAAACTGATAAGGCTGATCATAATGAAAAGACCGGCGAACTGGAATGGCTGCTTGATCTGAAACCGCAGGAAAGCAGAACTCTGCATGTCGAATATGTGATTTCCTGGCCGAAAGACAAATCTCTGAATCAGTCATCATTCTGATCAGACGGATGATATTATAAAAATATAGCCGAATTAATGTATAATATTAATATATTCGAAAGGAGGTGACTATGCCAATTATCAAATCAAGTGCAGATCTCCGCAATGACTATAACGGTATATCTAATCTTTGCCACCAATACTCGGAACCGGTTTTTATTACGAAAAACGGCAAAGGAGATCTGACAGTTATGAGTATTGAAACATATGAGCAGCTGATCGGAAAGCTTGAACTTTACCAACTGATTCAGGAAGGTATGGATGATGTGCAATCAGGCAATATACGGCTGTTTGCGGACGCTATGAAAGACATTCGTGCGAGGCGGAAAAAATGAAATATGAAATAAATATTTCACAAAAAGCAGAAGATGATCTGAACAGTGCCGCCGATTACATTGAGCATGTCCTTTTGAATGCGGAGGCTGCCGATCATCTTCTTGATGAATCTGAAAAGCTGATTGAGGGTCTGTCTCAATATCCGGAAAGGTATCCGGTTGTGG
The DNA here is from genome assembly GCA_030525525.1 of Erysipelotrichaceae bacterium. Lineage (GTDB taxonomy): Bacteria > Bacillota_I > Bacilli_A > Erysipelotrichales > Erysipelotrichaceae > Bulleidia. The sequence goes on along the minus strand of JAUNEN010000045.1, from coordinate 16,839 downwards.
ACGATCCGCTGCTGAAATTTTTTCATATCCGTATGGCTCCTGTTAAAAACTATCTTGTGTTCTATACTGTCAATTCTGCTCATCAATCAGTTACGATCGTACGTTTTCTTTTTAATAAAAGAGATTGGATTTCTGTTTTGCGAAATCAGAAAGCAGATTTGTAAATCATCAGAAACAGCGAATTTCAGCGCTGTTTCTTTTTTTGAGGGCAATCGGGTAGTACAATCTAAACATGAGAACATTGGTAGAAATTTATGATAAGGAACAGATACTGAATCTGATATCGGCAATGCAGGTGGATTGCGATCTTGTCGTATTTCTGTATACAGAAGATCAGACACCTCTGATTCATAACACGCTCATTGAGCACATGATCAAATCGGAGATTCGGTATGTTGAGTATTCAGAGAAAAGTCTTGAAGCTGCTGTGGAATCCCTTGAAGGAGACGAAATTTATATCGATGTGCACGGCGGCGATGACTTCTCGATTTCGAAGCTGTCAACGATGGCTGAAAAGAACGGATATTATCTGTGCTACTCGGGAATGTCCACCGAACAGTTTTATATTCTGCATGAAGGTACAACTTCAATGCAGGATCTGATCATTCCGAGACTCACTGTCAGAGAACTTGTTGAGCTGTATGGCGGGAAAGTGCGCGATCTGCCGGAAGCTTATTTTGATGATTACGGCCGTCAGGCCGTTCAGGAATGTCTTGAGGGCAGACGGACTAACCGGAAATGGACTGCATTTTCAAAGGCGATTGCGTCTGCCGGCAGCGGACAGAAAGAATATGCCGTCTGGCGTGTTGATCCGAAATTCCTGAAGGATTATGAAAGTGTACTTGAGAAGCTGCCGCATGTATTTGACAGCTATGAAGTAATTGAGGGAAAACTGCTGCTGGCATTCCATGATCCTGCCTATCAGCTTCTGGTTACCGATATCGGTGTGCCGTTTGAATATGAAACATACTATCAGATCAGTGATTCCAAGGCGTTTGATGATGTGGATCTGCGTGTCAATATCGACTGGAACGGCGGCGATTTTGTCAGCGGTGATCCCAACAGCGAGCTTGATGTGGTCGCCTCCCTCAAAGGACGTCTGATTTCCATTTCCTGCAAATCCGGAAAATATGATCAGCAGGCAATTTATGAAGTCAAAGCAAATGCGGAGAAGTTCGGCGGCGTGGCTTCGGTGCCGGTCCTGTGTGTTGATATTGATATGGACCGTCCCGAGCTTGTTGAAAAAGCAAATGAGCTGAATGTTCTTTTGATTGAACATAAGGATATGAAAAAGAAAAAAGCGGCTGAGATGATCCTGAAATGGATGGAAACACATACATGAAGGGATTTCTGACAAAAAACAGATCGGTCATTCTGTACATCATATTCGGAGTTCTTACAACGCTCGTCAACATTGTTTCTTACTGGCTTCTGACAAGATGGCTGAAGCAGTCGGTGAATACTGCGACTGTTGTGGCCTGGATATTATCTGTTCTTTTTGCCTATATCACAAACAGAACATGGGTCTTTGACAGCAAAGCCATCCAACCGAACGAAGTGATCCGGGAGATTGTCTCATTCTTTCTTGCAAGACTTTCAACAGGGCTGCTTGACTGGCTGATCATGTTTGTCTTTGTCACAAAGCTGTCGCTGCCGGATATGCCGGTGAAAATCGCATCGAATATTCTGGTGATTGTTCTCAATTATGTATTAAGTCGTTTTCTGGTTTTCAAGAAGAGGTGAATATGCTGAAAAAGGAAAGAATGAACCGCATTCTGTCAATTGCCCCGCAGAAGCAGCTTCTGATCACGGATCCCTGTGCGCTGTTTTATCTGCTCGGCGAATGGTTTTATCCCGGAGAAAGATTTCTCGGACTGATCATTCATGAAAATGAAAAGCCTGTCCTGATCATCAACTCCCTGTTTCATGCCGGAGAAGATGATCAGATTGAAATGGTATATTACAGCGATACCGACAGGATCAATGAAATCCTGAAGAAATACATTCATGAAGATGAAGCGCTCGGCGTTGATAAGATCATGCCGGCAAGATTCCTGATCCCGATGATCAAAGAAAAGCTTGCATCATCGTTTGAGCTCGGTTCGGAAGCTGTTGATTTCACAAGGGCAGTCAAGGATGAAGAAGAGATTGCGCTGATGAGAAAATCATCCGAAATCAATGACCAGGCAATGGCACAGTTCAAGGGCCTGATTCATGAAGGTGTTACCGAAAAGGAAGCAGCTTCAAAGATCATGGATATCTATCTTTCACTTGGTGCGGAAGGCTTCTCGTTTGAACCGATCGTTGCCTTCGGAAAGAATGCGGCAGATCCTCATCACATGCCGGATGATACGGTGGTGAAAGAAGGAGATGCAGTTCTCTTTGATGTCGGCTGCAGGTATCACGGATACTGTTCCGACATGACCAGAACATTCTTCTATAAAAAAGGTCCGTCCAAAGAAGCAGAGAATGTATACAACCTCGTAAGACGTGCAAATGAAGAAGCTGAAAAGATGCTGAAGCCGGGAATTCCGTTCTGTGAGGTTGACAAAAAGGCACGCGATATCATCACGGCAGGCGGCTATGGCGAATACTTCACACATCGTCTCGGACACTTTATCGGTGTTGAGGATCATGAGTACGGCGATGTGAGTCTTGCGAATACAAGAAAGAGCGAAGCCGGCAATATTCATTCGATTGAACCGGGCATCTACTGTCCGGAAGTGCTGGGATGCAGAATTGAAGATCTGGTGCTGATTACCGAAGACGGGTATGAAGTGCTGAATAAATATCCGCATGACATCGAAATCATCGATTAAATGTTGACAAAGCGAATAAAGACAATTAATATTTCATGTGTTGTTATCAAATACCATAGACAGTAACGGCGGAAGCTTAATTTGTTACCGAGGTAGGAGAAAGTTATATTAACATGACTTTTTTTAGAGCCCTCGCATTCCGCGTGGGCTTTCTATATATGCGTATGCGATAACAGTATAAAAGGAAGGTGAAGTAATGAATCAGAATGTATTAGCTTACAAGCAGGGCGTTGTTTCTGAGATTCAGAACAAGTTCACGGATTCAGCTAGCACCGTTGTCGCTGAGTATCGCGGCCTCTCAGTTGCAGAGATCACCGAACTCCGCCGCTCCTTACGCGCTGAAGGCGTAGAGATGAAGGTTTACAAGAACACTCTCGCTTCCATCGCTGCAGACGGCGCAGGATTCTCCGATCTCAAGGAAGCACTGAAAGGTCCGAACGCATTGGCTTTCGGTTCAGATGAAACAACCGCTGCTCGTATCATGGCAACATTCGCCAAGAAGCACAAGGCACTTGTCCTCAAGGGCGGTATCGTCGAGGGTAAGGTTGTTGATGAAGCAACAATCAAGGAACTCTCCGCACTGCCTAACAGAGAAGGTATGCTGAGTATGCTGTTAAGCGTACTGAACGCACCTGTTGCCGGCTTCGCGAGAGCTGTCAACGCACTGGCCGAAGCGAGAGCTGAAGGCGCTGCACCGGCAGAGGCTGCCCCTGCCGAAGAAGCTGCTGCTTAATCACAGCAGTTGAATCATTTGCTTGTAACAAGCAGACAAAATTAATTGCTGCATAAGCAGCTGCCGAAGGAAAAAATTAATAGGAGGAAATAATCCATGGCAAAGTTAACTCAGGAAGAAATTCTTGCTTATCTTGATGAAGCTACAATTCTCGAACTCAACGCTCTCGTAAAGGCAATCGAAGACAAGTACGGCGTAAGCGCTGCTGCACCTGTTGCAGTTGCTGCTGCACCGGCTGAAGCAGCTCAGGAAGGTCCGTCCACAGTCACAGTTATGCTGACAGGTGTAGGCGGCGCTAAGGTTGCTGTTATCAAGGCTGTCAAGGAAATCACAGGTCTCGGACTTGTTGATGCCAAGAAGCTTGTTGACGCTCTGCCTGCAGAGATCAAGAAGGACATCTCTGTTGACGAAGCTGACAAGATTAAGGAAACACTCACAGGCGCAGGCGCTACTGTTGAGTACAAATAATCGCTGTCTGTAAATTTTAAACTTTGAAAGCTGATAGAATCGGCTTTCAGACCCAGGAAAGGAAACGGAATTATTGGCACACTATTTTACCGATAACCGAAATCTTGAAGAAAACCGGAAGGAACACTCTTTCCGGTTTTCGGGTCATTTGTATACTTTCGTCACTGATAACGGTGTCTTCTCAAAAACGGAAGTTGACCGCGGTACGGAGATTCTTCTGAAAGCCTGTGTGAATGAAGTCAGGCCGGGAGAAACTCTGGATCTTGGCTGCGGGTATGGGGTTGTGAGCGTTGTGCTTGGCAGCCTGAATCCGGGATTGAGTATGACAGCCGTCGACATCAACCCCCGTGCGGTTGAGCTGACAGAGCTGAACTGTACTCGGAACAATGTCTCGTGCAGAGCATTCATATCCGACGGTTTCTCGGAAGTGAGCGGCATGTTCAGGCAGGTGATTACCAACCCGCCGATCAGAGCCGGGAAAAAAGTGATCTACGCCATGTTCGAGGATTCGTTTACGCATCTTGAAAACGGCGGATCTCTCTATGCGGTGATACGCCGCAAGCAGGGTGCTGAAAGCGCTTTGAAAAAAATGGATGAAATTTTCGGAAACTGCGATGTGATTCTGCGTGATAAAGGCTACTGGGTGCTCAAAAGCACGAAATTGACAGGTTGACATTTGAATGATAGTATATTAAATTGCAAAAAAAGTCGAATAGGGATAGGGTTATTATGCCCTTTTTGGCGTTTTTAATTAGATGCAGACGAAAGGATGGCGTACATGGAAAATAAGCAGACATACCACGTTGTGCATTACGGCAACAAAGCAATCCGCCGTGATTATTCAAAGGTTTCCAGCGGTCTTGACCTGCCTGATCTGGTAGAAATTCAGACTGCGGCTTTTGAATGGTTTGCAAAAGACGGTATCAGGGAAGTATTCGATGATATCTACCCGATTTCAAACTATGCGGGCAATATCCGTCTGAAGTTCCTTGACTACGAATTCGGTGAACCGAAGTATTCCATCAGTGAGTGCAAGTACAGAGAAGTCAACTACTGCGCTCCCCTGAAGGCAAAGATGGAACTTGAAATCATGGATCCGGAGACCGGTGAAGTCATGACAAAATGGGAAGAAGTCTTCCTCGGCGATTTCCCGCTGATGACTCCGACCGGAACATTCATCATCAATGGTGCCGAACGTGTAATCGTTTCGCAGATCGTACGTTCACCCGGTGCCTACTTTGATATTGTTTCAGAAGAGCGCACCGGCCGTGATACATACACATGCGAACTGATCCCCAGCCGCGGAACCTGGCTGGAGTTCATGAGCGATGACAAGAAAGCTGCTCTTGGCAGAATCATGAACGTTTCAATCGACAGAAGAAGAAAGATTCTGTCCACAATTCTGTTCAAGGCAATCGGCATGTCCCTGAATCTGGAAAGGGGCGAGGATGCATTTGACACAACTGCAATGCAGAAATTCCTCAAGGCCCTGAACTTCAACGTCTACAGCGACGTTGTCGTCCCGAACGAGGAACGTGAGTTCCAGAACGATTATATGCTGCTGTACACATCAGTGTTCGGCAACTATGAAGAAGTCAGAAATACACTTGCTGCAGACAAGACAAAGACAACTCATGAAGCACTGCTCGGTGTCTATGAAAACCAGCGTGCAGATGAAATCGCAACCATCGATGGCGCAATTTCCCTCATGGATGCCAAGTTCTTCGACTACAGAAGATATGATCTGACAAAGGCAGGACGCTATAAGGTCCGCAAGAAGCTGAACATCCTCGACCGTATGGAAGGCCATGCGCTCGCTGATGATCTGATCGGCGCAGACGGCAGTGTTCTGTTCAGGAAGGGCGTCAGAATCGACAAGGATGCACGCAATGCATTAAGACCTGAAATCAACAAGGGTATCTGCACACGTGCTCTTCCTTACGTTCACTCCTTCTCGCATCCGACCGTAGCGGAAGTTCCTGTCACATGGCAGAACGCTCTGATCGGACGTATTCTTGCTGAAGATCTCGATGACGGCGACTTCTACCTCGAAAGAGGAACAGTCCTGACTCCGGAAGATATCAGTGCAATCAGCGAAAAGTTTGAAAAACTCAGTGTTTATACAGGAATCATTGCTCAGCCTGTCAAAGTCACAAACGACAATGTCAACGCTGTTCTGAATTACGGTTCCCGTATGTATTCAATCGGCAGAATCACACGCGATGGCGAAGATCTGTTTGATGAAGATGAAGAACTGCTCTGCGAGCGCTATGTTCCGGATATGCCGCTGCTCAAGATGAACACAGCTGCCAAGGAAGCAGTGACTGCAGAAGCAACCAAGACAAAGGGTGTCACAATCTGGCTCGTCGGTGCCTGCGTACAGGAAGTCTACATTGAAGAAGACGGTACAAGAATCAAGCTGATCGGTATCGATCCGCTCAATGACAAGCACACAATCACAATGAGTGATATGTATGCACTGTACAACTATGAGCTGACAATGCTCGATGGCGTCGGTTCACAGGATGACATCGATATGCTCGGCAACAGACGTATCCGTACGGTCGGTGAGCTGATTCAGAACCAGTTCAGAATCGGTCTTTCCCGTATGGAGAGAGTTGTCAAGGAAAGAATGTCCATCACTGACATTGCAACCCTGACACCGAAACAGCTGACAAACATCCGTCCTCTGACGGCTGCGATCAAGGAATTCTTCTCCTCTTCACAGCTTTCACAGTTTATGGATCAGCAGAATCCGCTGGCTGAGCTCTCCAACAAGAGACGTGTCTCAGCTCTCGGTCCGGGCGGTCTGACCCGTGAGCGTGCGGGTTTCGAAGTCCGTGACATTCACAACTCACACTATGGAAGAATCTGTCCGATCGAAACACCGGAAGGTCCGAACATCGGTCTGATTTCCTATCTGACAACATATGCCAAGGTCAATGAATACGGATTCATTGAAACACCTTACCGTAAGGTTGAAAACGGCGTTGTCACAGATGAAATTCACTACATGCCTGCAGACGAAGAAAACGATCACGTTATCGCCCAGGCAAATGAGATCAAGGACGGCAGACTTGTCGGTGACAGAATCGTCGCAAGAATCGCCGGTGAAACAGTTATGGCTGAAGCTGATACAGTCGACTATGCCGACGTATCCCCGCGTCAGATCGTCTCTGTTGCGACTGCCTGCGTTCCGTTCCTTGAAAACGATGACTGTACACGTGCTCTGATGGGCGCAAACATGCAGAGACAGGCAGTTCCGCTGCTCAATCCGCACAGCCCGTTTGTCGGAACCGGTATGGAACATGTCATTGCCCGTGACTCTGGTGCAGCCTGCGTTGCAACAGCACCCGGTGTTGTCAGCTATGTTGACGCATCCAAGGTTGTTGTCACTGAGGATGACGGCAGAGAACACACATATGAACTGACAAAGTTCAGAAGATCAAATGCTTCAACCTGCCTGAACCAGCGCCCGATCGTCTGGGATGGCGAAAGAGTTGAACGCGGCGATATCCTCGCTGACGGACCTGCTATGGAGAATGGTGAACTGGCTCTTGGTCAGAACGTAACCATCGCCTTCATGACATGGCACGGATACAACTACGAGGATGCGATCATCATGTCCGAAAGAATGCAGAGTGAAGACTTCTACACATCTGTACATATTGAGGAATATGACATCGAATGCCGTGAAACAAAGCTCGGCCCTGAAGAGATCACCCGCGATATCCCGAACGTCGCAGACAGCGCTTGCCGCAATCTTGACGGCAGAGGCATTGTCATGGTCGGTGCGGAAGTCAAGGAAGGCGACATTCTCGTCGGTAAAGTCACTCCGAAGGGACAGAGTGAAATCTCACCGGAAGAAAAGCTGCTGCTTGCAATCTTCGGTGAAAAGTCAAGAGAAGTCAGAGACAACTCTCTGAAAGTACCTCACGGCGGTGCCGGTATCGTCCACAGCGTCAGAGTCTTCAAGCGCAAGGATGATCATGAACTGCCGCCCGGAGTCAATGAAGTCGTCAAAGTCTATGTTGTCCAGAAGAGAAAGATCTCCGAAGGCGACAAGATGGCCGGCCGCCATGGCAACAAGGGTGTCATTTCCAGAATCAACCCGATTGAAGATATGCCTTATCTCTCAGACGGTACACCGATCGATATCATGCTGAACCCGTTCGGCGTTCCTTCCCGTATGAATATCGGTCAGGTTCTTGAAGTCCACCTCGGAATGGCTGCCAAGAAGCTCGGCGTCAAGTTTGCAACACCTGTCTTCGACGGTGTTTCCAACACTGACCTCGATGACATTATGAAAGAAGCCGGAACACAGCATAAGTATCTGCTGACTGACGGTATGACCGGTGAAGTCTATGATGAACCGATTGCGGTCGGTGTCATGTATATGATCAAGCTGGCACACATGGTCGACGATAAGCTGCATGCACGTGCAACCGGACCTTACTCACTTGTTACTCAGCAGCCTCTCGGCGGTAAAGCGCAGAACGGCGGCCAGAGATTCGGTGAAATGGAAGTATGGGCTCTTGAAGCATATGGTGCTTCCAACACACTGCAGGAAATCCTCACCGTCAAGTCCGATGACATCATGGGCCGTACAAAGACCTATGAAGCAATTGTCAAGGGCAAGGAACTCCCTCAGCCGGGTATTCCTGAATCATTCCGCGTTCTTGTTCACGAACTGCAGGCTCTCGCAATCGATGTCCGCATGATGGATGACGAAGGCAATGAGATGGATCTGAAGCAGATGGAACAGGAAGAGCTCAAGGAAGAGACTTCAAGCGATCTCTCCAACCAGCAGTATGTTGCGGATGTCCTCGGTGAAGGACTCACAATCACAAATGACCTCGAGGAAGAAATCCCCGAAGCGGCCGAAGTCGGTTTCGATGACGTGGGATACGAGGAATAAAAAGGAGGGCAGTCAGCGATGAATATCAATAACTTCACAGCTATTAAAGTCGGACTTGCTTCACCTGATAAAATACGTTCATGGTCTTACGGCGAAGTCAAAAAGCCTGAGACAATCAACTATCGTTCACAGAAGCCGGAAAGAGACGGTCTGTTCTGCGAGCGTATCTTCGGACCGACAAAGGACTGGGAGTGCGCATGCGGAAAGTACAAGAAGATCCGCTATCAGGGCGTTGTCTGTGACCGCTGCGGCGTTGAGATTACAAAATCCTCCGTCCGCCGTGAACGTATGGGCCACATTGAGCTGGCCGCTCCGGTAGCGCACATCTGGTATCTCAGAGGCATTCCTTCAAGAATGTCCCTGCTCCTCAATGTGCCGCCGAAGAATCTTGAAGAAGTTGTTTACTTCGTTTCCTGGATCGTAACCGATCCGGGCGATACAAAGCTCGCATACAAGCAGATTCTCTCCGAAAGAGAATACCGCGAAAACAATGCGATCTACGGTCCGGGCAGCTTTGTTGCCCAGACAGGTGCGGAAGCTGTCAAGACACTGCTTGAACAGGTTGATGTCGAAGCGGAATACAGCGCAATCATGCAGGAACTTGAGAAGGCAAGCGGCGACAAGCGCAAGAAGCTGATCAAGAGACTCGAAACAGTTGATGCATTCCGCAACAGCGACAACAAGCCGGAATGGATGGTCATGACTGTCCTGCCGGTTATTCCGCCGGATTTAAGACCGATGCTGCAGCTCGACGGCGGCCGTTTCGCTACCAGTGATCTCAACGATCTTTACAGACGTGTCATCACCAGAAACAACCGTCTTAAGAAACTGCTTGAACTCGGAACACCTGCAATCATCGTTCAGAATGAAAAGAGAATGCTTCAGGAAGCTGTCGATGCACTGATCGACAACGGCCGCCGTTCCAAGCCGATTACCGGTGCGGGCGGACGTGCACTCAAGTCACTCTCCCACTCTCTGAAGGGTAAGCAGGGTCGTTTCAGACAGAACCTTCTCGGTAAGCGTGTCGACTTCTCAGGCCGTTCCGTTATCGCAATCGGACCGAATCTGAAGATGTGGCAGTGCGGACTCCCGAAGGAAATGGCAATTCAGCTCTACAAGCCGTTTGTCATCAACGAACTGGTCAATGAGCAGATTGCTTCAAACCCGAAGACAGCTGAAAAGCTGATCGCTAGACAGGATTCCAGAGTATGGGATGTTGTCGAGCAGGTCATTGCTCAGCACCCTGTATTCCTGAACCGTGCGCCTACACTGCACAGACTGGGTATCCAGGCATTCTTCCCGAAACTGGTTGAAGGACGTGCAATCCGTGTCCATCCGCTCGTATGTCCTGCGTTCAACGCCGACTTCGACGGCGACCAGATGGCTGTCCATCTTCCTCTGAGTGAAATGGCAAGAGCCGAGACAGAAATCCTGATGCTCGGTTCAAACAACATCCTCGGTCCGAAGGATGGTAAACCGATCGTTACTCCCGGACAGGACCTCGTTCTCGGTAACTTCTATCTGAACATGGAAGAAAGTGCGGATGAATTCTATAAGAAGGCAGACGCTCTGGAAAGCCTTGGCGAAAAGGTGGAAGCTGCGAGATGGAGAAGATACGGTGATAACGAAGGTCATCTCTTCAAGGATGTCAATGAAGTCCTGATGGCTTATCAGACCGGTGTTGTCCACCTGCACAGCAGAATTGCTCTGCCGGCAAAGACACTCGGAAAGACAGGCTTCACTCCGGAACAGAATGAAAAATACCTGCTGACATCAGTCGGTAAGATCATCTTCAACGGCGTATTCCCGGCAGACTTCCCGTATCTGAATGAATGCACTGCGGAAACTCTCAAGGCAACACCGGATTCTGAATTTGTACCGATGGGCACAAATATCAAGGAAGAGATCAAGAACCGCCGTCTGACTGCAGAATTCAAGAAGAAGGACCTCGGTAATCTGATTGCCGCAGTCTTCGAAAAATATAAGACAGACGGAACAAGCGATATCCTCGACTCACTCAAGGATATGGGTTATCTGTACTCCACACTTGCCGGTATGACCGTTGCGCTCAGCGACATCAGTGTCGCTCCGCATAAGGAAGAAATCGTCGGTGAAGGACGCAAGAAGGCAGATCAGCTGAACGCACTGCGTGACAGAGGTCTCCTGACTCCTCAGGAATGGGAAGCAGCGTTCTCCAAGCTGTGGGCAGGCGTCAAGGATGATGTCGGTGATACACTGATGACATCCATGGCCCGTATGAACCCGATCAACATGATGGCGATCTCCGGTGCCCGTGGTAACAAGAACCACTTCACTCAGCTCGCCGGCATGCGCGGACTGATGGCAAGACCGACTCAGTCCAAGTCCAGAAAAGAATATCAGCCTTCCATCATCGAAGTCCCGATCTACTCATGCTTCCGTGAAGGAATGAGTGTATCCGAATTCTTTATTTCCACTCACGGTGTCCGTAAGGGACTTACCGATACTGCTCTTAAGACAGCTGAATCAGGCTACCTGACAAGACGTCTGGTTGACGTTGCCCAGGAAGTCATCATCAATGAGATTGACTGCGGAACCGACAAGGGATTCAAAGTATCCGATATCAAGGACCGCAAGAACAACTCACTGATCGAATCCTTCTATGACCGTATCGTCGGCCGTTACACAGCCCGTCCGATCACAGATCCGAATACCGGTGAAGTGCTGATTGACGCTGATGTATATGTCACAGACGACATGGCAAAGAAGGTTGTCGATGCAGGTGTCGAAGAAGCTTATATCCGCAATGTATTTACCTGTGAAAGCACAAAGGGTATCTGCCGCAAGTGCTATGGTAAGAACATGGCTACCGGAAATCTTGTTGAAGAAGGTGAGGCAATCGGTATCATGGCCGCTCAGGCGATCGGTGAACCGGGTACTCAGCTGACAATGAGAAACTTCCACACCGGCGGTGTCGCAACCCAGTCCGGTGATATCACACAGGGTCTCCCCCGTGTCGAAGAACTTTTCGAAGCACGTACTCCGAAGGGTGTTGCGGTCATTTCAAAGATTGACGGTGAAATCACCGATATCCGCGACAATGACAACAAGACCGGGACAATCGTCACTGTAACAAACGAGAAGGAATCCATCGAACACAAGTGCGACTTGACTCAGATCGTCCGTCCGTGGATGAAAGTCGGAACACATGTCCGTGCCGGTGAAAAGCTGACAGAAGGTCAGATTGCACCGAAGGAACTGCTCGAAGTTGCAGGCGTCAGACAGGTTCAGGAATATATCCTGAAGGAAGTCAAGAAGGTTTATTCCACACAGTCAATCGATATCTCCGACAAGCACCTTGAAGTTATGATCAAGCAGATGCTCAAGAAGGTCATCGTTATTGAAGGAAACGACACAGGACTTTCAGCAGGACAGACACTGTCCCTGACACGCATGAACGAGATCAACGATGCAATTCTTGATGAAGGCGGAATCCCTGCCAAGTTCGGACCGATTCTGCTTGGTATTTCCAAGTCAGCAGTCGAGACCGACTCCTTCCTCTCTGCAGCTTCATTCCAGGAGACAACACGTGTCCTGACAGACGCTGCTGTCAGAGGTAAGACAGACCGTCTGGAAGGCGTTAAGGAAAACGTCATCATCGGTAAGCTGATTCCGGCAGGTACCGGAAGAGACTTCGACCGTGAAACATCCAGACTGATCAAAAAGCGTGCTGATGAACTCAAAGAAGCACGTGAAAAGAGAGCACGTGAGCTCGAAGAAGCGACAGCTTCCAAACTGCCTGATGAAATCACAGGCGGCGGCGATTTCAGAGGTGAGCCGGCTTCCGACGATGATCTGATCGACGAGGCTGAAGAAATCATCGAAGAAACAATCGAAGACGAAGAAGCTGAATAAGATTCATGAATACAGCATCCGGAAACGGGTGCTGTATTTTTGCGTGAATGTCAAAGCTGTGCTAGCATTGACATCAAAGGAGAATCTGACATGGGCAATCTCATTATCAATATCATCGGTGTCTTCTTACTGATCTTTCTTCTGAATTTCATCTGGCTGAAGTTTCATCCGAATGCATTCGACAGCAAGCTGAATGAAAGAGTCAGAAAGGCCAGAGCTGCATTCGTCAAAAACGACGCAGATCTTTTGGGAAAAAGAATGCTGGTGCCGCGCGAAGGTGCGGATGGCGTGAAAGTGAATCTTTATTTTCCTGAAATCAGAACAGATTCGCCGCTGCCGGTTGTATTTGTGGCGCACGGCGGACAGTTTATGGATGGGGATGCAGATGCTCTGGATACATTCTGCAGCAGAGTCAAAGACATCTTTGACAGCATCATCGTCAATATCAATTACACGACCATTGATGTGAAGCAGATTCCCTATCCGCAGGAAGAAATCAGAGATACCGTTCTCTATTTCGCTATTCATGCATCTGAATTCAATATGGATCCGAAAAAGTTCACGTTCCTCGGCTTTTCGGCAGGTGCCTATCTTGAGGTTGGAGCAGCTGCATTCCTGAAAGAAAAAGGATTCAATATGCGCGGCATGGTCAGTGTGCATCCTTTTGTCGATGATACGATGGTCCGTCTGGCAGATGCCGGTGCGCATATTTCTCCGTTTACGCTGATCAGCGGCGGAAATGATGCAATGAAGGACAGATATCCTGTTTATGTGGAGCATCTGAAGAATGCAGGCGTTGATTATACAGAGCGGCAGTACCCCGATGCAGAACAGGGATTTATCGAATACAACAATCCTGAATATGCAGATAATCCGGTTTATCAGAAACTAAAAGCAGTCTCTGAAGATCAGGCGGAAATGGCAAGAGCTTGCGAAATCTATATTTCCGGGGAAATAGAACGATTCACAAAAGCTTAATTGGTTCGTTGACCGAGAGTGATATCAACATAAATTCATATTATTCGTGGGCGAACAGCGCGCAGCCAAACTGTTATGATCTTTACAGTGTATTTCTGCACGAAACCGGGCATGCCGCAGGCTTAGCAGATTTATATTCATCTGCTTATTCGGCGGCGGTTATGTACGCATATAGTTCAACCAATACAACGAAAAGGTCTTTGACGGCTGATGATATAGCAGGAATTGAGGTCATATATTGATACTATAAGGGCACGTTATATTTCGAACCGTTTGGAGAAAGAAGGATACTATGACCGCCATGATCAAAAAGAAAGCATTGCTTATATCGGTTGGAATACTTGCTTGTTGCTGGCTTCCTTAAGTTGTAGATTTTTTCTCCCTAAAAAGGTTTTTATCTCCGGCACATTAGTCGAAAGAAGTCTTGAGGATCTCTTTTCAAAATCTGCACTCGTAGTTAGAGGGACTGTAAATGAGTCTTCGGAGACTTTCAGAATCCAAAATACAAATGGAGACGCTGCAATATTTACTGACTATAAGTTCGATGTTTCTGAATTGGTGAGAGGAAACGATCTGGATGATGAGTTAATAATTCGTGTCCAGGGAGGCACGATGGAAATATGACAGAGGTTTATGAACATAGCCCTGAGCTGAAAAGTAAAAACGACTATCTCTTGTTTTTGTATAAGCCGGCTAGAGGCGGTGCATATAATACCGAAGGTAATTATTACTATATCTTGGGCTTAACACAAGGAACTATTGTAATGAACGAAGAAGGTAATTTTATTTCAGAAAGCGGGACCGTACTTTTTGCAGATGACATTGATCAATATGTAAAGAGCGCTGATCCGGTCAATGTTAATTACTTTCGGGAAGAGTATATTGCTAACCAAAAGCGCAACCTTGAAACAGGGTTCATAACCCAGGAAGAGTATGATGAGCTCATTAAAAAAAATTGATGAATATGCATCGATAGTCAAGTAAGAATCTTACTGTTCACAGCCTCTGGAAAAACAACAATAATAATGCTGCTGCGGATCTGTAAAGATCATCTCTAACGGTAAATACAGGAACGGTATTAAGTGCTCCATGGCGTAAACCTGAAAAAAGTATTCTGCGCTTTAAAGCAATAGAGTATAATAATGCATGTATTTGTTTACATGCTTTTTTTAATTGAGGAGGAAATCATATGTGCGGTATTGTCGGTTATAACGGAAACAGTCAGGCAGCTCCGATTCTTCTGGACGGTCTTGAGAAACTTGAATACAGAGGATACGATTCCTCGGGACTCGCAGTCAGAGACGGCACAAAAGATATTGAAGTTGTCAAAGCAAAGGGAAGACTCCGCGTTCTTGCCGAGAAGACCGATGAAGGAATGGCTCTTGCCGGCAATTGCGGCATCGGCCATACCAGATGGGCAACACACGGCGAACCGTCTGAAAACAATGCGCATCCTCATATCAGTGAAGACAAGTTCGTCACCGGTGTTCATAACGGCATCATTGAGAATTATCAGGAACTGAAGGAAAAGCTGCAGCGTCACAACTACACATTCTATTCAGATACTGATACGGAAATCGCAATCAAGCTGATTGATTACTACATGAAGAAATACAAGGAAGGACCGGTTGATTCCATTGCCAGAGCAATGACAAGAATCAGAGGTTCCTACGCTCTTGTTGTCATGTTCAAGGATTATCCCGATGAGATTTACTGCGCCCGCAAGGACAGCCCGCTGATCGTCGGTGTGACGGAAGATGCATCCTTTGCGGCAAGCGATGTCCCGGCAATTCTGAAATATACGAGAAATGTCTATTACATCGGCAACCAGCAGATTGCCCGCTTAGGCAAAGGTACAGTCGAATTCTTCGATATTGACCGTGAATCCGTAGAGATTGAACCGAGCGTCATCAAATGGGATGCAGAAGCAGCTGAAAAAGGCGGTTTCGAGCATTTCATGATCAAGGAGATCCACGAACAGCCCGCAGCCGTCAGAAATACCGTCGGCTCACTGATCAATGAAGGCAGAATTATTTACGGCGAATCCGGACTGACTGATGAGATCATCAGAAACACATCGAATATCGTGATCGTTGCCTGCGGAAGTGCATATCATGTAGGTCTCGCAGCACAATACATCTTTGAAGGCCTGGCAAGAATTCCGGTCAGAGTTGAACTTGCTTCTGAGTTCCGTTACCGCAATCCGATTCTGAATGACAATGATCTGGTGATTGTGATCTCGCAGTCCGGCGAAACAGCAGACTCTCTGGCAGCCTTGAGACTTGCGAAGGAAAACGGCATCCGTACGCTGGGTATCATCAATGTTGTCGGTTCCTCCATTGCCCGTGAGGCAGATCATGTCTTCTATACACTCGCCGGTCCGGAAATCGCAGTTGCCACAACAAAGGCTTACAGCGCACAGCTGATCGTGGCTTATGCACTGGCAATCCAGTATGCTTTCATCAGAGGAGCAATCGATGAAGAACGTTATCTCGGTATGATCGCAGAGCTGCAGACACTTCCGGCAAAGATGGAAAGAGTCCTGGATGATAAAGAAAGAATCCAGTGGTTTGCAGCAAAATATTCCAATGCAAAAGATATGTTCTTCATCGGCAGAGGAATTGACTATGCAATCTCCATGGAAGGCTCATTAAAGATGAAGGAAATCTCATATGTTCATTCCGAAGCATATGCGGCAGGAGAACTGAAGCACGGAACAATCTCACTTGTTGAAAACGGAACTCTGGTCGTCGGTGTTTGCACACAGAACAGACTGTTTGAAAAGACAAGATCCAATATGGTGGAAGTCAAATCACGCGGTGCATATCTGATGGGCTTGACTTCATACGGAAACTACAGCATTGAAGATACAGCCGACTTCACAGTCTATGTACCGAAGACTGATGAATACTTCATGACATCTCTGGCGATTATTCCCCTGCAGTTGCTTGGCTATTACCTCTCAGTCGCAAGAGGCCTGAATGTCGATAAGCCGAGAAATCTGGCAAAGAGTGTCACAGTAGAATAAC
>JAUNEN010000208.1 GCA_030525525.1 Erysipelotrichaceae bacterium | reverse complement strand
GCTTCCAGTTCCGATCGGATCATCACCAGCTGTTGCTGCTGCATTTTCTGAATATCCTGCCGGGTGGCGCAGAGTTGAATGAGCCGGTACAGTTCCGGCTGGAACTTCACGGCCTTGCGAAGCATTTCCGCTTCCTCCTCCCGCCACTCCGCTGGGATTGCGTAGACGATTGGTTGGTATGGAACGTACTCCCGGGCATCCACTGTGTTTTGGTTCTGCTGAATCAGCTGTTCCAGCATGGTAGGCTGCTGTGAGCTGCTTCCGGATTCGTAATTCATTTTCTAAGTTCTCCTTTTCGTATTTACAGTGATGCAGACGGTTGCCGCGGCACTTCATTCCGTTGGGACAGATGAATGTAATATGTTTACGATCCTCTGTCCAGATCACTCCGTAACCATACCGTTTCATAAGTAACAGAAAATCCTCCCGACTACCGCTTTGCTTCATGGCTTCTCCAATGTGGTACATCAATTTGAACTTCCAGCTTTCCCTTTTGGAAGCGGAACGGTATTCACGGGTGGAGATCTTTTGACCACCTTTTTTGTAAGGCTTCAGCACACTGAGACCATGCGCCTGACAGATGTTGTCACTGATCTGACGCAGAGCTTTCAATGTGCTCGGGTCTTGCCGCAGCTTCTTTCCGTCTTCAAAGCCAACGGAATTGATTATGAAATGGGAATGGATGTGTGCCGCATCACAATGCGTTGTAACAAGAACTTCATGACCGGGCCATGCCTGGGACGCAAACTCTTTTGCAATTTCATGTGCCTGCTGTGGTGTGATGTTTTCTCTGGGATGGAAAGACTGCACGTACTGATAAAAGTTGATGCCGTCTGTTTTGCCGTAAGCAGTTTTCGTAGCAAGGAACTCTGTGATGGCATTACTGCCATCGCAGTTGATTCCGCTGATGAGTTTCTGCTGTGACAGGTCATCCCAGGTTTTCTGTTCCTGTACACAGTAACGCATGACACCGATCATGGCACTGAGTTGTTGCCTGCGTTCTTTGATGTAGACTACAGTTGCCATGGACTGCAACCTCCAATGCGGCAGAGCTCTTCATTGATCCTGCGCTGCATTTCAATGACCTCTGCGAAATTGTAAGATCGAAAGGCACCGCTGTTGATCTTGGCAGTAATCTGATTGAGGTTGTTGCCGATGCGCTTCAACTCAACCAACAATGGTTTTGTATCTTCTGCCACATGGATTTCCGTGCTGAGCGCAGATGTGACAAGGTAATCTGTCAGATTCATTCCAGCCAGCATCGTTCTCTGATAGATGGCATCCCATTCCGCGGGAGTTACCCGAATCGTCAGTGTTTTATTTCGTTTCCTCATGTTCACCTCCAGTTTTCATATTCAATTTACGTTTTGAAGTGGGCCCGGGCTTCCGCCCGGATCACCGCCAAGGGACGCCAACAGCGGCAGGCGGACAGCCAGACGCTCTGCTTGCCCCAGACCTCAGTCTGGGAAAATCCGTCCTCCAAAGAGATACCTTTTCGGACAGCCAACTTATAAGCTGCAGGTAATATCATTCGTATTTTCACTCTTTTTTCGGCAATGAGAGAGTCTGGTTTTGGTGAGCCAAAGTGCCGTGTTTTCGGCTGTTTCTTGCCCTGTGCGCCGTCTTTATA
>JAUNEN010000044.1 GCA_030525525.1 Erysipelotrichaceae bacterium | reverse complement strand
ACTTCTTGAATTTCGTTTTTCGGAATTCTTGAATTTCACATTCTGAACTTCTGAAGAATAAAACTTCTTCACATACAGACGGCTCGCATTTCCCTGACCCATCCGGGCCTTTTCTACCAGACCGATTCCTTTGACGGAATCCAGCTCATTCAAAAGAGCAACAGCTTTGGTTTTGCCGCAATGCATTTCGTGGGCAATATCTTCAATGGAAAAATGAATGTAGGCCCGTCCCTGGTCATCAAACCAGCCATTTTCCACTGAGAGATAAGTTCTGTCGAGCAGCAGACCATACAGCAGTTTTGCCATAAGACTGACACCGGCAAACTGCGGATCTGTCATGAGGGATTTCGGGATTCTGTAAAAAGCAAATTGTTCGGCTTCGCTGCCATAAAAGTATTCAAATTGCAAATTCATTATTCTGTTACCTGATCCTTTCAAATCGTTTACCTGATAAACGGAGTGAATGACAATACGCAGAGAGTGAAAACGGCAGGGGTTCCGGAATTCATAAACAATTCGTAAACAGGTCGGTCAAATGTCCCGCTTTAAAAGGTGTTGAAATCCCATGATGAAAATAACAAAAGGTTCCTTTTGCCGTTATATTCTGCGAAATACGATTGAATTTAGCAGATTGAAAGCACGCAATATCTCTTCGGCTCCACCATGAATGAATTGCTGTTTGAAAAAACGGCAATTTTTTTGCTTTCTGGCATTTGCCTGCTATGAAAAAGTCCCTGTATTTCAAATCGATTTGTTTCAGCGGATCAGCTATTGTTGAAGTACAGAAGGAATAGGTGGTATTGAAATGACTGAAAGAAATTATGATCTGAACGATCTGGCAATGATGAGCGGCTTCACAACAAGAACACTGCGGAATTATCTGAATCAGGGATATCTGAAAGGTAACAAAATCAACGGCATGTGGCAGTTCACGCCGGAAGAAATTGATTCATTCTTCAGCGATCCGTTTGTGAAAGAGGGACTTCGTATCAAGCGGAACAGTGTGGTTTTCGATTTTCTTGCGGATGTGTCAAAAAAGGAAGAAAGATCATGTGTCGTTCTTGATATTCCTGCATCCATGAAAAAGGGGAATGCGATTTCGGCATTCTTCTGTGAGAAGATCAATGAGGTGCGTGATGTTCAGTTCAGCTTTGGATGGGATCATGATGTATGCAGAGTCATTCTTTCCGGCTCGGCTGAGGCTGTGCAGCATCTGCTTCAGGCATATTATGCTGCAGAGTTCAGAGACTGAGGCTCCTTGTTAATCAAATCGCTTATCTGGTCTGTCTGATCTATGGACTAAGAAACGGTCAGTGTACGCGTACACTGATTTTTTGATATGCGTTATAACTGCATTAGTTTTATGATGTGGTTTATTCATTAAACTGATATAATTTTGAAGGCGGTTAAGAAATGTCTTCAAAAACAATTGTGATGACAGATGTTCATGGATGTATCCGTGAATTTGAGAAACTGTTGAAGCTCGTTCATCTGAATATGGATGAGGATACTTTTGTATTTCTCGGGGATGCGATCGACAGAGGACCTGATTCCTGGGCAGTCATTGAAAAACTGATTGCCCTGAAATGGGAAATGGGGGATGACCGGTTCATCTGGCTGATGGGCAATCATGAAAAAAGACTGGTGGACAAGCACCGGAAAAAGAAGAAAATGCCTTTTTATATCAGCCATGACATTCTGTATTATCTGCCGTTGATGAGAAAGCTGCCCATGCACGCTGAAAATGATGAATGCATCTTTGTGCATGCCGGCTACAGTGAGAATCCGAAAAAGAATACGAACAGCCTGCTTCTTGAAGACCGCAGCGTATTGAGAAGAAAAAGACTGTACAGCGGCAAGATCTACATTGCCGGGCATTCACCGATTGTCGATCCGCTTTATGTGGATCCCTACGGAAATATCACAAAAGCAGAAAGCGGCATGGATCTGCCTGAGCACGGTGCCATCTTTATGGACACCGGATGCGTCAACGGCGGCAAACTGACAGCACTTGTGATCAAAGAACACAGAATCTATTTCTATTCAGTCAAAAGTCAGCAGAAACCTGTCACAGAACAGGAACAATAAACAGGGATTTAAAGTGAAAGAGAGGAGATCAAAATGGCACATTTTCCTGAAGGATTTTTATGGGGAGGCGCAGTAGCGGCGAACCAGTGGGAAGGCGGCTGGAATATCGGCGGCCGCGGCCCGGCGATGACAGACGTCACAACAGGCGGAACAGTCAACACTCCGCGTCTGATTACCTACATTGCAGCGGATGGAAGCCACGGCACACTGACACGCGGTCAGAAGCTTCCTGAAGGCGCTCATTATGCAGTTCTGGACGAATATCACTATCCGAACCATGATGCAGTCGACGGCTATCATCATTACAAGGAAGACATCGCACTCTTCGGAGAGATGGGATTCAAGCAGTTCCGTATGTCCATTTCCTGGAGCAGACTCTATCCGACAGGTCTTGAAAAAGAACCGCTGAAGGAAGGCGTTGAATTCTACCGTGACATGTTCAAAGAGATGCACAAGTACGGAATCGAACCGCTGGTTACCATCTGGCATTTCGATACACCGCTTTATCTTGAAGAACACTGCGGCGGCTGGGAAAACCGTGAAACAATCGACCACTTTGTCCGTTTCGCAACAACCTGCTTCACAGAATTCAAAGGACTCGTCCACAACTGGCTGACATTCAATGAAATCAACAACACCATCCAGTTCCTTGACATGCTGGGCAATCTGCCTGATGAAGCTTATCAGAATGCCTACCAGCATCTGCATTATCAGTTTGTCGCAAGTGCAAAGGCTGTTCAGATCGGACATGCAATCGATCCTTCCAACATGATCGGCTGCATGATCTGCGGTATTGCCTGGTATCCTGCAACATGCGATCCGAAGGACATTCTTGCCAACAGACATGCATGGGAAAAGAATATCTTCTATTGCGGCGACGTACAGTGCTTAGGTGAATACGGAACATATGCAACAAGACTCTGGAATGAGCACAATGTCAAGCTTGATATCACAGAGGAAGATCTTGATGATCTGGCCCGCGGTACAGTTGATATGTACACATTCTCATACTACATGTCCAACCTTGTCACAACCCATAAGGTTTCCGACATGGTCGGCGGCAACTTCTCTCTCGGCGCAAGAAATGAATATCTGAAATACAGCGACTGGGGATGGGCAACAGACGCCGACGGTCTGGAATACTATCTTGAAATGATCTATGACAGATATCATCTGCCGATCATGGTTGTTGAAAACGGACTCGGTGCATATGACACAGTCGAGGAAGACGGCTCCATTCACGATCCGTTCAGAATTGAATACTACCGCGTCCATATCGAAGCGATGGACAAAGCTCTTGCCAACGGCGTTGATCTGATCGGCTACACCACATGGGGATGCATCGACGTTGTTTCCGCAGGAACCGGTGAAATGAGAAAGAGATACGGATTCATCTATGTTGACATGGATGATGAAGGCAAAGGCTCAATGGCAAGAAGCCGCAAGGATTCCTTCTTCTGGTACAAGAAGGTCATCGCCAGCAACGGTGAAGATCTGTCCGATCTCTGATAATCTGATTGGGACACACTCTGAAAAGGGTGTGTCTTTTTTCAATTGAAAAAGCCGCCGGGGAAACCTGACGGCTTTGTTTGATTCTGAAACGGGATTTACTGCTCGGCAGGTTCGAAGTCATCTCTGCCGTGCTTGCATATCGGGCACTGATAGTCGGCAGGAAGCTCGTCTCCTTCATACGGTTCAAAGTGACCGCAGATCTTGCAGATGAAACCCTTTTTCTTTGTGACTGTAACGGCAGGTACATATTCAAATGCATCCTTGCCGTGCTTGCATAACGGACATACATAATCATCCGGCAGATCATGGCCTTCCACGAAGTAGCCGCAGATTGTGCATCTCCAGCCTTCCTTCTGCTCATTGGCAGCCGGCTGCTTCTTCGGTTTGATATGTGCATGGTAGTAAGCATATGTTGCACTCGGCGCATTGCTCAGAACCTTTGTTTCAGTCACATCGGCAATGAAGAGGGTGGAAACGCCGAGATCGATTGTATGGATCACTTCACATGCAAAGACAGCATTTGTATAGTCCTTCAGGAAGCGGATGCCGTTGGAAAGACGGGATTCATCCTTGATGTCCCTGAACTTGTCGACATCTCTGCCGGACTGGAAGCCGAAGTGTTTGAAGATTTCAAAGGGAGCATCTTCAGTCAGAACGGAAATATTGAACTTACCGGCTTTTTTGATGATGTCAGCCGTGTTGTTCTTGTTGATGACGGAAACGGCCACTTTCTTAAGATCGCCTTCGGAAACCTGAGCTGCTGAATTGATGACGCATCCGTAATCTTTTCCATCCAGTGCGCTTGTCAGGATTTCAAGACCGTAGCTGAATTTGAAGAATGCAGTCGGATCGACGGAAACTTCTGTCTTCGTGATTTCAGCGGGTGCTGCGGTAGGTTTTGCGGCAGGCTCTTCCTTCACTTTTCCGAAGTCCGGATTGATATCCTTTGCGATTGCATCTGCCAGTGCGTCAAGCTCTGCCAGGGTGCTTTCCTTCATGGATGATTTGATTGTGATTGTATTTTCGATGAATTCGCTGCCGGGCAGTTTGGAAAGAAGATCCTTCATCAGCTTGCCGCTCATCGGGCCCCATGAACCGTTTTCAAGAAGTGCAATCTTACGGTTCTTCAGACTGTGCGCAACGATGTCATGAAGCAGATTTTCCATCGTGACAAAGATTCCTGCATTATAGGTTGTTGCCGCAAAGACAAGATGTGAATTGCGGAATGCACTGGAAACGATGTAGCTGGCCGGGATGACGGAAGTGTCGAACATCTCAACCGGTACGCCTCTGTCGGAAAGCTTTGCGGCAAGAATGTTTGCCATATTCTCCGTATGGCCGTAGACGCTTGCATACGCAAGGCAGACGCCCTTGACCTCAGGTGTATAGGTGCTCCAGAGATTGTACTTCTCCAGGAAGTCGCCGAAATGCTTTCTCCATACAAAGCCATGCAGAGGGCAGACATAGGCAATGTCAAGGGCAGCGGCCTTCTTGAGAACCATCTGAACCTGCATGCCGTATTTGCCGACGATATTTGTGTAATATCTTCTGGCCTCATCCAGCCAGTCGTGCATGAAGTCAACTTCATCGGCGAAGATCTTTCCGTTGAGTGCGCCGAATGTGCCGAAGGCATCCGCTGTAAAGAGAATATGATCTGTCTTGTCATAGCTCATCATGACCTCAGGCCAGTGGACCATCGGTGCATTGATGAATGTGAGCTCATGCTTACCGGTTGAAAGAACATCGCCTTCCTTTACCAGATGCATTTGTTTGCTCATGTCTTTGTCAAAGAACTGGCCGAGCATTGTTTTGATCTTGTCGCTGCAGACAATCGTGGTGTCAGGATAGCGGTAGATCAGATCTTCGATGGTGGCGGCATGGTCCGGTTCCATATGATGGATGACAAGATAATCAAGCTTTCTGCCGTTCAGACCATAGGCAACATTGTCAAAGAATGTGTGGGCAACAGCTTTGTCGACTGTGTCAAAAAGGACGGTCTTTTCGTCCAGAAGAAGGTATGAGTTATATGACACTCCCTCGGGAACGCCATAGACACCTTCAAAACATGTGAGTCTGCGGTCATCTGCTCCGACCCAGAGCAGATCACTGAGAATCTGTTTCGTGCAATGCATGATAATAACCTCCGTTAATTGCTGTCTCTATATTAGCTTATTTCAGTCTTTCTGATAACTGACAATATGTGTGAGATCTATGAAAGTATGATAATAATTTCTGATATCATAGGCATGATGAAAAGACACACGGCAAAGGACTATCTTGAACGATCGCTGAGAAGGCTGGAAAAATGGATTCCTTTTTCTGTATCCGCAATGATGGAAGGATATCTTGATCCTGAAGTGCAGATTCCCGACTATGATTTTGAAGAAGATGAGAACGGCTATGCCTATATCATTTTCTCGTGGCCGGAAACAGACAGCGAAAGGGTGGTTCTTCTTGTCTATGATGAGCGGATGAGAATCATCGCCGATCTTTCAGCTGTTCATACCGATGTGAACAGTCTGCTTTACTCTCAGAAATTTTTTGATGATCTATGCGAAGAGAGCGACTGGATGTATCTTGAGCACTATACATTATGCGCTGCACTGTTTGATGATCTTGTGTATCCGCCGTGCGAAAATGAAATCTATACAGAACATGAAGGGCAGGTGCTTCTCTATTCGAATGCCTATGTGACCCGTTCTTTCCGTAAGCAGGGGATTTTCAGCCGGATGCTGCTGATGTGCAGGGATTTCGCACTTCGGAAACAGGAAGGAAGCACCAGACTCTATTCCGTGATTTCGCTGGATCCCGATATTGCTGTATATGGCCCGGATGCAAACGATGAACCGTATCACTATAACTTTGAAAAAGATGAACCGGTCAGAACGGAAAACAGAAAGATCCTTGAACATCTCGGCTTTGAAACGGTGAGGCTGGAGGAAACGGAATATGATCCCGAAGCCGACGGGACAAAACTCTGGTTTGCATACAGGCAGGAAACGGACCTGATTATCGATGCCGATGAAAAAACACGTGCATAAAGTGACAATTATCTGTTTTTTTTCAAAAGCACTGTATTTCACAGTGTTTTTTTAACGGAAGTTTTATAAAATATTCTTATAAACATCAGGAGGTAATATCATTTATGAGTTTCCCTAAGGGCTTTTTATGGGGCGGTGCTGTCGCTGCCAATCAGTGCGAAGGCGCTTATCTTGAAGACGGCAAGGGACTGAGTGTTCCCGATATGTTACTCGGCGGAAATGCAAAGACACCGAGAACATTCCTGCCGGTCACAGATCCGAATGCTTTCTATCCTTCCCATGAAGCAATCGATTTCTATCATCATTACAAAGAAGACATCGCTCTGTTTGCAGAGATGGGATGGAATGTATTCCGTCTTTCCATCAACTGGGGCAGAATTTTCCCCAACGGCGATGACGCAGAACCCAATGAAGCAGGACTTGCTTTCTATGACAGCGTCTTTGATGAGTGCAGAAAGTACAACATTGAACCGCTCGTCACAATCTGCCATTATGAAATTCCGTGGGCAATCGTCACAAAGTATCACGGATTCCTTTCCAGAGAGACAATCGATCTGTTTGTCAGATACTGCGAAACAATCTTCACCCGTTACAAGGACAAGGTGAAATACTGGCTGACATTCAACGAAATCAACACACCGTTAATGTCACTCTCCGGCGGCATGAGCAACATGTACAGCCTTGGCTTGATGGAAGATGAAGACATCAATGCAAAGGATCCGATCAAGCTTTCCGACATCAAGAGCGATACACAGCATAAGTGGACAGCTCTCCATCATGAATTCATCGCTTCCGCACTGGCTGTCAAGAAGGGCCATGAAATCAATCCTGACTTCATGATCGGCAACATGATCTGCCACATCACACTCTATCCTCTGACATGCGATCCGGCAGATATGCTGGCTGCCCAGTATGAGGATGATCTCAAGAACAACCTCTGCGGCGATGTCCATGTACGCGGCGAATATCCTTCCTATGCAAAGGCAATCTGGAAGAAGCAGGGAGTCGATCCTTCCTTCATCCTGCCGGGCGATGAAGAAATTCTGAAAGAAGGAACAGTTGATATGTATACATTCTCCTACTACATGTCCAACTGTGTCACAACCCACGATGATGCTGAAACAACAGCCGGCAATATGTCACTCGGTGTCAAGAATCCTTACCTCAAGGCAAGCGACTGGGGCTGGCAGATTGACCCGATCGGCTTGAGATGGACACTCAACAAGATCGCTGAGCGCTATCCGCATCTGCCGATCATGGTTGTTGAAAACGGATTCGGTGCATTCGACAAGGTTGAAGAAGACGGTTCCATTCACGATGATTACAGAATCTCCTACTTCCGTGAGCATATCAAGGCAATGGGAGAAGCTGTTGAGGACGGCGTACCTCTGATCGGCTACACAACATGGGGTCCGATCGATCTGGTTTCCGCTTCCACAGGCGAATATGCAAAGAGATACGGCTTCATCTATGTTGACAGACATGATGACGGCACCGGCGACTTCTCCAGAAGCAGAAAAGATTCCTTCTGGTGGTACAAGAAGGTCTGCGAAAGCAACGGCGAAGAGCTCTGAGCAAATGACTTCCGAAAGAGGTGAACTGCGTGTTCATCTCTTTTTTTTGGATCACATCAGGCAATACATACAAGCTTCAATTCAGATTGAAATATACTGAAACGTGTTGCAGAATATGCGTGCAGGAGGATGAGATATGACAGAAAGAAAAAAGACAGGCACCCGCATGACGGAAGGAAAGATTACACCATTGATCATCCGCTTTGCGATCCCGCTGCTGCTCGGCAATATTTTCCAGCAGTTCTACAACATGGTGGACAGCTGGGTCGTGGGCAACTTTGTATCCAATGAAGCTTTTTCGGCAGTCGGTACGGTAGGACCGATTATCAATATGCTGATCGGTTTCTTCATGGGGCTTTCATCCGGTGCAGGTGTCGTCATTTCCCAATACTATGGGGCATCGAAAGAGGATCAGGTTTCCGATACCGTTCATACGGCAATCATGATGACGATCGCTCTGTCGGTGATCATTACCGCCCTCGGTCTTGTATTGATGCCGGTGATGCTCGGAATCATGAATACGCCTGAATCTGTTCTTCCTGAAGCGAGAAGCTATCTGACAATCTATTTCTCCGGTGTGGCGGGACTGCTGTTCTATAACATCGGTGCCAGCATTCTGCAGGCAACCGGCGACTCAAAACGGCCGTTCTATTTCCTGGCAACGGCAGCCGTTACAAATGTTGTGCTCGACCTTCTGTTTGTCATCGTCTTCCATATGGGTGTTGAAGGGGTTGCCTATGCAACCGTGATTGCCCAGCTGGCAAGTGCGGCTCTTGTCATGTTCACATTGTTCAGAACCGACAGCTGCGTGAAGATCATTCCTTCAAAGCTGAAAATGCATTGGGATGTGCTGGCAAGAATCATCCGTGTCGGTATTCCGGCAGCGCTTCAGATGGCGATCATTTCATTCTCAAATATCTTCGTTCAGTCCTATATCAACCACTTCGGTGCCGATTGTATGTCGGGGTGGACTGCATATTCAAAAATCGATGCACTGATGCTGCTGCCGATGCAGTCGATCGGACTTGCGACAACGACATTTGTCGGTCAGAATATCGGGGTCGGCAAAGTTGAGAGAGTCAGAGAAGGCGTCAGGACGGGACTGATGCTGTCGGTGGCCGCAACCGTGATCCCGATGATTCCGGTCATGCTGTTTGCACCTCAGCTTGTTGCCTTCTTCAATTCCAAAAAGGAAGTCGTGGACTATGGCGTACTCATGATCAGATGGATTTCACCGTTCTATGCTCTGACATGTTCTTCCAACATCCAGTCGGCAGCGCTGCGCGGTTCCGGTGATACAAAAGCACCGATGATCATCATGATCTTCTCGTTTGTCATCTTCCGTCAGATTTATCTCTTTATTGTGGCAAACTTCATTTCAAATACAGTCATTCCGATCTTTATGGGCTATCCGGCCGGCTGGCTTGTCTGCACCGTACTGACCGCCGTCTATTACCATAAAGCCGATCTTGCCCGGGCAAGAGTCTGATCATTTCAGGCAGTCTTTGAAAAAAGGCTGCTTTTTTATGCAGCCAGAAGATTATTGCTTTTTTCTGATTGCGGAAACGGCTTTGATGAATCTGGAAGCGGCGGCAGCCGGTTCATTGGCATAAATCAGACCGTAGGGCATCGTGATATCAGTCATCAGCCTGATAGTGACAAGATTCGGATGGATGTCGGCATAGACAGGCTGGGTGATCAGAATATAGGAATTCATTTCACATAAGGCAAACGTATCCACGCCGTAATACTCGGAATCGATGATTCTGACGGACGGATAATTGTCGGTTACCTGCCTGCGGAAGGCATCGATTTCATTTGAAACGCCTTTGAGCGGCATTATGAGGACTTCACCGTTCAGATCATCCACATTGATCTCAGTCGCCTTTGCCAGACGGTGATTTGCAGAGACTGCACAGCACAGGGGAGTGCGCTGCAGTTCAAGAAACTGACAGGAGCCTTTCCAGATACTTGCATAGATGCCTTCAAACAGATCAAATTCTCTGCCCAGCTGCGAAAAGACCGAAGCACGTTCCTGATATTCCTTCATCGGCCGGATTTCAATTCTGAGATCCGGTTCTTTTTCGTTGACCCGCGGCCATAAATCCGCCAGCAGACGGCATTTGTAAAGCAGGCTGGTTCCGATGCGCAGCGTGGTTTCGCCGGCCTCTGCCAGCGGCCTGCTTTCCGGAAAGATCACACCGAAGACTCAGTTTGAGAAAAATGATGATGTGCGCAACTGGGTGCCTCAGCTGTCACGCCGCAATATTCAGGGAAATCAGCCGATCGTTGAGATGCTCAGAAGCTTTGCTGAAAAGAAACAGGCAACTCCTGCCCGGATTTCCCTGGCGTGGATGCTGCATAAATATCCTGATGTGGTGCCGATCCCGGGCTCCAAAAACAAAGAGCGGATCATCGAAAACCTCGGTGCAGCCGAAGCTGTGCTGAGTGATGAAGAGTTTTCCGAACTTGAAAATGCACTCAACAGCCTGAAGGTTTACGGTCACAGAGGCCTCGGCGGTTTCTGAACAAGATACGAAAATATGTACAGAGAGCTGCGTGAAGGAAGTGAATAACCGCAGCTTTTCTGTTTGACCGGAGTTTAAGGCGGAATCCTTTTTCATTCCGAAAGATAGGAACACTCTTTTCGGTATGCTATAATGACAAAGTTAACAAAGGGGTGATTACTCTGTCTGCTTATAACCTGAATCTGACATTTGAAAACATCCGGACGATCACGGTGATGTTTCTCGATATTTTTATTCTCTGGTTTGTGATCTACTATGCTCTGCGTATTATCCGCAACAATGCAAGGACGATCCAGATTTTCAAAGGCGTTCTTTTTGTTGTCGTCATTGACGGACTTGCCAAATTCTTCGGTCTCAGAACCGTCCAGTATCTGGCCGATATGTTCCTCAACTGGGGCTTCTTAGCGGTGATTCTGATCTTCCAGCCGGAAATCAGAGCGCTGCTTGAAAGAATGGGCAAATCGAATATGCTGTCAAGAATCACGACGCTGACCGGAGATGAAAAGGAGAATCTTGTCGATCAGATCGTCACAGCTGTCATGCTGCTGAGTGCCGATCAGACCGGTGCTTTGATCTCGATTGAACAGGTTCATTCGCTGGAGGATTACATCCAGACCGGAACAAGAATGAACTCCGATGTGACAGCTGAACTGCTGACATCGATTTTCGTTACGACAACGCCGCTTCATGACGGTGCGGTCATTATCCAGGGTGATAAGATCGCCTGTGCTTCGGCTTATTTCCCGCCGACAAATATGGATCTGCCTTCCCGGTACGGTGCCCGTCACAGAGCAGCGATCGGCATCAGCGAGATCACCGATGCTGTTACAATCGTTGTTTCTGAAGAGACCGGAAATGTTTCGGTCAGCCAGGGCGGCCAGATCATTCAGGTTGACCGCCAGCAGCTCAGAGACTATCTGATGAGAGTCATCTGCGGCGAAGTGACTGAACTCCATGGCGGCGAACAGCCCAGAACCGATGCCAAAATCATCATTGATGACAAAAAGAAAAATGAAACTTCAAAGCAGCGCACCGGCGTCTTCAGCAAGCTTGCAATCAAGAAGCAGGAAGAACCGGTCAGCGGAAAGATTGAAGTGGAAGAGGTCAAGCCGGCCAAAGATGCACCGGCTGCACCTGCCGCAGAGGAAACTCCTGCAGAGACTCATGTATATGAAAGCCCTGCGGTAAAGACAAAAGAAGAGGAAGAGCGGATTCAGAAAGAAGCGGATGCGGAAGCTGAAGCTGCTGAGATGAAACTGCCTCACCGCAAGCCGAGACCCAAGCCGAGCTATCCTGATCAGATCCGCCATCAGGCGGAAGCACTGCAGGCTGCCCAGGCGGCCAGGGAAGCTGCCGAAAGAAAAGCAGCGGCTGAGCAGGCTGAAAAAGCAGCTGCGGAAAATGCTCAAAAAGCTGCCGCAGTGCAGAGTGAGCAGACTGAAACACAGCGCCGCATGACACCGGAAGAGGTGGCGGCGGCCCGTGAAGCCAGCTACAGGCAGTATTCACGCGTCATCCGCGACACAGATGATGAAAAGTATGATACGGCAATGCTTGATATTTCCAAGATTGTCGGCTTCAAGGATGAACTGAACGAAACATTTGAAATGGTTGACCAGCTTCCGGATTACCCGGAAAGGTCCTCTGATCACGGGAAAGGAGGAACACGGTCATGACAGATCAGGAAAAGAAAGATTATCTGAGCGGAAGCGATGATCTGATTGAATCTGAAAACGAAACAAAAACCGAACTTGCCAACCGGATTGCCGAACAGTCAAGAAAGATGGCAAATACCTATCAGCACTTCGAGGACGGTCTGTTAAGAGTGGTACGCTGGTTCTCAACCTTCCTTGACAGAGTGCTCTTCAACAACAAATACGGCAAACTGGTTGCCCTGGTACTGGCTGTATTGATGTATGTCGTTGTGAATTTCAATTCCATGACATCTGTCTATACGTCATCGCTGCGCTCAACCAGATCGCTTGAAAATGTCGCAGTTACAGCAAAATACAACAACGATACATTCGAACTTTCCGGTCTGCCGGAGTCAGTTGATATCTATGTGACCGGAGACGCTGCCAATGTCGTCAATGCGATTACTTCGGGCGGAACGGTTGTGGCGGATCTTGAAGGTCTGACCGAAGGTTCGCATGAAGTCAGACTGAGCGGTGAAGGATTTGGCGACAATGTCAAAGTCGTTGTCGATCCGACCGTTGTCAACGTCACGCTCAAAAAGAAAACAACCCAGCAGTTTGATCTGTCATGGGATTTCATCAACCGTGACAAGATGGAAGCTGTATACAGTGTCGGCACACCGGTATTTGACTATACAAAGGTCAATGTCAGAGCTTCCCGCGATACCCTCAGTTCAATCGCCTTTGTCAAGGCGCTGATTGATGTCGGCGGAATGACGGATGACTTCGAACAGGATGCCAGACTGATTGCCTATGATTCGACAGGAAGCCCGGTCAGAGCGGATATCGTCCCTGATACGGTTCATGTGAGTGTACCGGTGACTTCACCGAACAAAACCGTTGCGATTGAAGTCCAGGTTTCCGGTGAAGTACCCGACGGCAAAGCAATTGCGGCAATCACAACCGATCAGCAGACAGTCACTATCTATGGCGCCGATACGGTTCTTTCAGGAATTGAAAAGGTTGTTGTCACACTGAATGCTTCGACGATCACAAAGGATTCCACAATTCTCAGACCCATCGTCCTGCCGGCAGGAGTCAACAGTTCCAACATCAACCAGATCACGATGAATGTGACGCTGGGCGATGAAGTGAGCAGGGTGATCGAGAATGTCCCGATCAACTACCGCAACAACATTCATAACTACAAGGCTTCACAGCCTGAAAATAAAACAACGACATCCGTGACTGTATACGGCACAAAGGAAAATGTTGATCAGATCAAGGTTGAAGACATCAATGTCTATGTCGATATGAAGGATGCACTGCCCGGTCTGCAGGAATTCCAGCTGCTGGTTGATCAGCCGGTGAACCGTCTGGTCAGATATTCACTCAGCGAATCAACCTATGAACTCAACGTTCTCGGTGAAACCAATGCTGAAAGCGATGACGGCAGCGGTACCAACTCAAACGACGGCTGATCGCCGGAAACAATCAAACAGGAAGATACCGCACGGTATCTTCTTTTTGGATCATGAAGTTTGAGACGATCTTCATCGGGCAACAGGTGCAGATCATGTTAAAATATTTTCGGGGAATTGATATGAAAAAAGTAATCGGAATAGTTGAAGATGAAAAAGATCTCAACGAACTTGTAAAAAGATATCTGGAAAAAGAAGGCTATGAAGTACGTTCATACCTGACTTTTGATGAGGCGTCCATCCATACTGCAGATGATGATGTTCATCTGTGGGTACTCGATATTATGCTCGGCAATAAATCCGGCTTTGATCTGATTGAGCAGATCCGCTCCTATGCACCTGAGGTTCCGGTCATCTTCATGTCTGCCCGTGACAAGGAATTCGACCGGATCATCGGTCTTGAGAAGGGAAGCGATGACTACATCACAAAACCTTTCTCGCCTAAGGAGCTGGTACTCAGGATCAATAACATCATCCGCAGAACTTACCGCGATGATGCCCAGAAGGTGACTGTCGACGGCTATGAGATTGACGAAGTGCAGAGAACCGTTTCGGAAGGAAATGCACAGATTGATC
This sequence comes from Erysipelotrichaceae bacterium, assembly GCA_030525525.1. Lineage (GTDB taxonomy): Bacteria > Bacillota_I > Bacilli_A > Erysipelotrichales > Erysipelotrichaceae > Bulleidia. The sequence goes on along the minus strand of JAUNEN010000044.1, from coordinate 9,129 downwards.
TGACAACCAAGGAATTCGATCTTCTGATGCTGTTTGTCAACAACCGCGGCACGGCATTCCCGCGTGAAGTGATCCTCGAAAAAGTCTGGGAGGAAAACTATTACGGAAGCGACAGGGTTGTGGATGATACGCTGAGACGCCTGAGAAAGAAAATGCCGAATCTTTCCATCCATACGATTTACGGCTTCGGCTACAGGCTCGGCTGATGAAACGCATCAGGATGTGGCTGCGTGAGCTTTCTCTGACACAGCAGCTGCTGACAATTGTATTTCTGTTTATCGTTATTTTTGCGGGCTTTGTTTTCATATTCCTTTCGCCTTCAATCGACCGCTTTTCGGAAGCGGAAATGTACCGTATTCTTCATAACTCGCAGACAACCCTGATCAGCTACATTGAGGAAAATCCGGACCGCACACCGCTGTTTGAAACAAATCCCGATGTTGTGGATTATATCTACCGGCCATCCTTCGACACGGTGATTTCGATCGGCGATGACAAGATCGATCCGGTTCTTCTGGAGCGGATCAAAACACTGGCCGAGTCGGGAATCTCGGGAACGGTTGATGAGAAGATCATGCTGATACAGGATGATACGTCTTCTTCGGAAGAGTATCTGTTCAGTGTCACTGAGCTGAAAAATGGAAGCTATCTTGTTTCGGTATTGATGAATGCCTACAGAGCGCAGTTTCAGCAGTCTCTGATCAACGGCGTTGTCATGCTCAATCTGCTGTTTGTCAGCGTTCTGTTCGCATTTTTGATGCTGTGGGTGGGAAGTCTGATTATCCCGCTTGCCCAGATCAAAAACTATATCACCAAGATCAAGAATGATGACTCGGAAGCTGTTCTCAATATCAACAGAAATGATGAGATCGGCGAAGTTGCGGATGCGCTGACTGAGATGTCACAGGAACTGGAAAGACAGAACCGTGAAAAAGAAGAGATGATTCAGAATATCTCCCATGATCTCAAGACGCCGATTGCCACGATCAAATCGTATGGCGAAGCGATCAAGGACGGTATCTATCCTTACGAAACTCTGGAAAAATCGGTTGATGTCATCATCGAGCATGCCAACAGACTGGAAAAGAAAGTACACAGCCTGATCGTGCTCAACAAGATGGGATATCTTCTGGATGATTGCGAAGAGGGTGAAACGCTTGAAATGGCAGAGATCATCGAGCGCACAATTCTCTCGCTCAAGGCAATACGTCCTGAAATCTCATTCCGCAGCAGAATCGATGAAGATGTACGCTTCCATGGCGAAGAAGAACCGTGGCGCATCGTTGTTGAGAATCTGATCGACAATGCGCTGCGATATGCAAAAACCTATATTGAAATCGGTCTGAAGGACGGTGAGCTCTGGGTGAGCAATGACGGCTCCAAGATTGATGAGGAAATGATCGGCAAGCTGTTCCGCCCGTATGAGAAGGGAAGCGACGGAAAGTTCGGTCTTGGACTGTCGATTGTCTACCGGGTGGCGAATACATACGGATACCGTGCCAGTGCGGAAAATCTGCCCGAAGGTGTCTGCTTCAGAATTGTCAGAGAAGGCAGCAGAAAAGAGAAAGGGCGCCGCAAAAACTCTTCCTCGGAAAGAAAAAAGAAGGAAAGAAAGAAAAATTCATGAAGAAAAGACAGTCTTTGAAAGATTGTCTTTTGTTTTTGGTTCTGCTGAATTGACAAATGAAGTACAATTAATGACGATATGAAGAAATTTACAGAAATCAACGGCGTAAAGACCGCCTATATTGAAGAGGGAAGCGGAAATGATGTTCTTCTGCTGCATGGCTGGGGACAGAACAAGGAGATGATGAATCTGATCCTTGAACATCTCAAAGACCGCTTTCATGTATACAGTATCGATTTCCCGGGATTCGGGGAATCAGACAATCCTCCCGAAGCGTGGGGTGTCACTGACTACGAAAACTATCTGGCCGCGTTCATTGAAGAAGTCGGAATCAGAAATCCGATTCTGATCGGCCATTCATTCGGATGCAGAGTTGCGATCCGCTATGCGGCAGATCATCCTGACAATGTGAGAAAGATGTGCCTGACCGGAGCTGCCGGAATCAAGCCGAAAAGAGGACTTGATTATCAGATCCGCACGAAAGCCTACAAGGCAGGCAAATGGTTCCTGAAGGTGACCGGGCAGAATGAAAAACTCGAAGAGCTGCAGAATCGAAGCGGCTCGGAAGACTACCGCAATGCCAAAGGTGTGATGCGGCCGACATTTGTCAAGGTTGTCAATGATGATGTGACAGATATCCTGAAAGATGTAAAGTGTTCGGTACTTCTCGTCTGGGGAGATCAGGATAATGCGGCACCGCTCTGGATGGGACAGATGATGGAAAAGATGATGCCGGATGCCGGCCTTGCAATCTTTGAAGGGGATGACCATTGGGCATACTGGCATCAGCCTGACAGATTCAACCGTGTTCTGGATATTTTCCTGAAAGGGGATGCACAATGATTTTGAATATACTGCTTGCGCTGTCTGTTGCGGCAGCGATGGTGATACCGACAAAAAGGGCTCTGCATATGTTTCAGCAGAACCGGTATGAATTCGGAAGATATACTTCCTGGATCAAAGATACGCTTTCAAGAGAAAAAAGCAGTCTGATCTTAATGGCTGTATGTGTGATTGTTTCAGGAGTCTTCGGACTTCTGGTAAAAGGCACTGCCGGAAAGATCGTTCTGATTGTTCTCTCACTGCTTGCGGCGGTATATCTCTTTTTGCAGGAAAAGAAAAAGACATATATCAAACCGCTTGTCTATACGGCAAGAGTCAAGCGTCAGATTGCAGTGACAGTGGTTCTTTCGGCTTTGTGCATTGCTCTTCTGCTGGTGCTCAAAGCTGACTTCCTTGCATTGTTTGCCGGAGTGGTATTACCGTGGCTGTTAATCTATCCGATGGCTCTGATCACTTCCCCCATGGAAGCTGCGATCCGCAACCGCTATCTCAATGAAGCAAAGCAGATCCTGAAAGATCATTCCGATCTCATCAAAATCGGAATCACCGGAAGCTATGGAAAAACTTCAACGAAGAATATCATGCAGGCGATGATCTCGGAGGCATACAACTCTCTGATGACACCTGCCAGCTACAATACGCCGATGGGAATTACCCGTACCATCCGTGAGATGCTCAAACCGATTCACAAAGTCTTTATCTGTGAAATGGGTGCAGACCATGTCGGCGATATCACCGAACTGATGAATTTCATTCATCCTTCGATCGGTGTTGTCACAACCATCGGTCCTCAGCATCTGGCTACATTCGGTTCGCAGGAAAACATCATCAGAGAAAAGATGCAGATGATTGAGCTGCTTCCTGCCGACGGTATCGGTATTGTCAATTATGACAATGAACTGATCCGTTCCTATCAGATCAAAAATCACGTCAAGGTCGTAACATACGGCATTCATTACGAGAATGCTGATTACAGAGCAGTTGATATCACATATCACCGTAACGGTTCCTCATTTACGGTAGTCAATAACGGTGAAGAGATCAGAATCGAAACAAGACTGCTCGGCGAACATAATATCCAGAATATTCTTTCGGCAATCGCAGCCGCAAGATATCTGGGTGTTGACTGGAAAGTGATCCAGAGAGCCGCAAAGACAATGAAACAGGTGGAGCACCGCCTTGAGATGAAAACAATCAACGGCAGACGCTTCATCGATGATGCATTCAACTCCAATCCTTCCGGCTCGGCAATGGCGCTGCAGGTTCTGAAAAACATGAGCGGCAAACGTCTGATTGTCACACCGGGTATGATTGATCTCGGCAAAGCGCAGGATGAAATCAACCGGGAATTCGGAAAGAAGATGAAAGGCTGTGCAGATATCGTCATTCTTGTCGGCAAAAGCCAGACAAAACCGATTTATGAAGGCCTCGAGGAAAGCGGCTTTGATATGAATCAGGTATTTGTATTTGACACCGTGAAAGAAGCGCTTGCGTACGTATATATGACAACGGACGGGGAAGATACCATTCTGCTTGAGAATGACCTTCCTGACGCATTTAACCACTGATTATGAGCTGGGCATTAATTGCGACATGGCAGATGGCACTGAAGGGTGCTGCTGTCAGCAAAGAAATACTGGAAAGTCACGGCAGTGCGGCTGATGCGGCAATTGAAGGCGTTTCAGTCATTGAGGATGAACCTTCATTCCATTCAGTCGGTTATGGCGGCAGGCCGGACCGGGAAGGGCATGTGACGCTTGACGGGGGTTTTATGGATGGGGACACGCTGCATTTCGGTGCGGTCGCTTCGGTTGAAGGCTTCCGCTCACCGGTCAGAATTGCAGCTTCCCTTGCCCGCAGAGAAGCAAACAACTTCCTTTGTGCAGAAGGAGCAGAGCGCTATGCGCTTGAACATGGTTTTGAACAGCGTGACAACCTGACGGAAGAAGCACTTGAAATCTACCGGAAAGAAGTTGACCAGCGCAAAAAGCTGTCCGCATATGACGGCCATGACACTGTCTGCTTTCTGACAAAAGATGAAAAGGGAAGTGTCTGTGCGGCTGTATCCACTTCGGGGCTGTTTATGAAAGATCCCGGCCGCATCGGTGATTCACCGCTCTGCGGCAGCGGCTATTATGCCGATTCAGAGATCGGTGCAGCAGCGGCGACAGGACTTGGCGAAGAGATCATCAAAGGCTCTCTCAGCTTTGCTGCAGTTGCATATATGGAAGCCGGCATGGATGCACAGTCGGCTGCTGAAAAGGCACTGCGCTCTCTTGAAGCAAAGCTGATTGCAAAAAACGGAAAAGCCGAGGCAATGTCATTAATCGTTCTGAATAAAGATGGTTCCTGCGGCGTCAGCACAAATGTTGACTTTCCGTTTGTCTATGCATCCGATCAGAATGATCAGATGCTTTATCTGGCCCGCAGCGTTGATCATAAAACAGTGATTTCACCATATGAAAAAGATCCTGCGTGAGGATCTTTTTTGGTGGGATTGTGAATGCTTTTTAATTCAGTGAACTGGACTTTCTTAAGAACAGGAAGCCGAGCACGAACAGAATGCCGAGAGTTGCGACAGCGACGTTGACGCTGTTTGTAATGGAAACGGTGATACCGACAAGGGTTGTTCCCATGAAGGCTGCGCCTTTGCCGCAGATATCATATAATCCGAAATATTCACCCGAAGCATCGGCCGGAATGATCTGCGCGTAGTAGGAACGGGAGAGCGCCTGGATGGCTCCCTGGAACATACCGACGATGAATGCCATAACGCCGAACTGCCATAAGACTTTCATGAACAGTGCATAGATTGCAACAACGAAGTAGCCGCCGATGCAGACCGAGATCAGAGTCAGAGAGCTGTATTTTTGAGAGAGCTTTCCGAACAGTGTTGCAAATGCGAAGGCAACAACCTGTGTCAGCAGAAGAACAACAAGGAGTCCCATCTGATTGAGACCGAGCGAAGTACCGATCGCAACTGCTTCATCGATGATTGTATAAACGCCGTCAATGTAGAAGAAGAATGCAAGCAGGAACCAGAATACTTTCTTTTCTTTTTTGAAAAGGTGAGTCAGAGTCGCGCCGAGTCTTCTGAAGCTGTCTTTGATTGCGTTTGCATTTGTCTCAATATAATGCTTCTGCGTATATCCCTTCAGGAGAGGTGTCGATACACCGTACCACCATAATGCAACGATGATGAAGTCGAGTATGATTGCAATGCGCAGAGGAATGACATTGATTGTACCGAGGAAATACAGTACCAGAGCCGCTAAGAAGGGAATGCAGCTGCCGATATAGCCCCAGGCATATCCCTGACTTGAGACAAGGTCCATTCTCTCCGGTGTTGTGATATCCGTTAACATCGAGTCATAAAGGACAAGTGTTGTCTGATAGCTGACTTTCGTGCAGATATAGGTGACAAGATAAATTCCCCATGTCGGTACAAGACCGAGCAATGCGCATCCGCACACACCGACCAGAAGGAAGAATGTGAACATCGGCTTCTTGTATCCTCTGTTATCGGAGATTGAGCCGAAGATCGGTCCCATGAATGCCGTCATTACCGTGGCAATCGATGTTGCGAAGCTCCACTGGGCAAGGTATTGCGCATCCGTGAGGCCTGCATTGTCTGCCAGTGTGTTAAACCAGATCGGAATGATGGTCGACACCATCATCGTAAATGCGGAGTTGCCGATGTCATAGAAGATCCATGACTTCTCAAGTTTGTTGAATTGTTTGAACATGATATGAATACCCCTTGATTGTGATACAGATAAAAATCTCTTTAAAAATATTGTACTCTTACATCAACGTTTTACGTATGGTGAATTGAAAAAAACCTTGAAAACAGCAATTGTTGACTGGTAAGTATGATGTTTTGGTCATATGATGAAACTGCACGAAAGAAGAAGTGAATATGAAACAGCCATTGATCTGGGGACACAGAGGAGCCAGCGGCTATGCCCCTGAAAACACACTGCCTTCCTTTCAGCTCGCTTCAGAGATGAAAGCTGACGGCATTGAACTTGATATACAGCTGACAAAAGACAGACAGATTGTCGTGATTCATGACGAGTGGATTGACAGAACAAGCAACGGCAAAGGATTTGTCAAAGACTACACATTTGATGAATTGAGACAGTTCAATTTCAACCGGACAATTGAAGGGTATGAAAGATGTGACATTCCTTTGATGAGTGAGGTGTTTGAACTGATCAGACCGACAGATCTGACAATCAACATTGAACTGAAAACCGGAATCTTTGATTATGAAGGAATCGAAGAAATGATTCTGGCCATGAGTGAAAAATACGGAATGGAAGACAGAGTGATCTACTCATCATTCAACCACTATTCCATCAAAAAGATTCAGAAACTCAATCCTCAGGCACCGGTCGCATTCCTGTTCCAGGACGGACCGGTTGATTTCCCTGAATATGCGGCAAAGCACGGCGTCAATGCGGTGCATCCGTGGTTTGTGAATCTGAGATTTGAGGACTTCGTCAGGGATTGCCGGAAATATGGTCTTCCGATCAATACATGGACCGTCAATGAAGAAGATCACATCCGCATGTGCACAAAATTCGGTGTGAATGCACTGATCACAAATTATCCGGATCTTGCCAGACGCATTTCGCAAGAGGTGGTTGAGAATGCATGAAGCATACAGACGGTTTGTTGAAGAAGAAATCAGACCGTGGCTGAATGAACATACAGAAGAAGGGTATTTTGAATCTTTTGACGGACGCTCGATTCATTACCATGCGGCAGTGAATCCTGAAGAGAAAGCCTCCGTTGTGATCGTTCATGGATTCTGTGAATTCTTCGGAAAGTACCATGAAACGGCATACCGCTTTTATCAGGCAGGGTATTCCGTGTTTTTCCTTGAGTTAAGAGGACACGGGAAAAGTGAGAGGACGCTTGAATCTGAAGATCAGAGGGTCTATGTGGAGTCTTTTAATGAATATGTCGGCGATATCCATTCCTTCCGTGAAAAGGTGGTTCTGTCGGCTTCAAAGACTGGAAAGCTTTTCCTGTTTGCCCACTCGATGGGCGGAGCGGCAGGCGCAATGTATCTGGAACGGTATCCGGATGATTTCGTATGCGCTGTTTTAAGCTCACCGATGCTGAAGGTGGATTACGGCGGAATTCCCGATCCTGCCATCGATGCACTGGCAATCTATACAAGAATCGCGGATCTCGGCGACCGCTTCGCACCCGGTCAGCATGAATGGAGAGGAGAGGACCAGTTCCTCAAATCCTCCTGTATGGACAGAGACCGCTATGAATATCAGTTTGATCAGCGCATGGAGGATGTTCACTATCAGACATGGGGCGGAACTCTTGCATGGGCGGCAGCTGCCAAACGGGCAACCGAAGCAGCTTTGAAGGATGCGGCTCTGGTGAGTGTGCCGGTTCTGATTGCCCAGGCAGGCAATGACGCGATGGTGGACAATGAAGGACAGAACGAATTCAGACGGCAGAGCAATATGGTTTATCTTGTCCGCTTCAGAGGAGCTGAACATGAACTGTTCAATGCCGACCGCTACAACCGCGAGCGCTGGTATCAGACGGTACTGAACTTCTACAGGATATTTGCTGAATTGGTTTAAATGAGAGGATTCTTCATACAGAAGAGCAGAATTCAGACGTTAACCGGGAAAACTGATTATAATGATTTCATGGCAAAAGAATTTTATGATCTTGGCTTCGGTACAACGCAATTCTGGTACGGCATGCATGAAGAATCTTTTTTATGCCTTGAAGCCGCATATCGGGAATACGGTATCCGGATGATTGATACGGCTGAGATGTACGGCGACGGCAGATGCGAAGAAGCAGTCGGTGCATTTCTGAAGAAACACGGCAGGGATGATTTTTATATTGTCGATAAAATTCTTCCTTACAATGTGACAGAGAAAAATATACGCAAGAGTCTTGAAAACAGTCTGGAAAGACTCCGTACGGATCATATCGATCTGTATCTTCTGCACTGGCGTGAAAATGCCGGTCTTGATCTGTTTACCGAAACAATGGAAGAGTTCAGAAAAGAAGGGAAGATTCTGGAATGGGGTGTTTCCAATTTCGATGTCAGCGATATGGAAGATCTGATGAAGTGCAGATACGGAAACAGATGCTATGCTGATCAGATTTTCTACAACCCTGACAAGCGCGGCGCTGAATATGATCTGCTGCCGTATCTGAACGAACATGACATTCATGCCATGGCTTATTCATCTCTTGATACAAGGAATGTCAGAAGAAAGATCGCTGCGATTCCTGAAGTTGAAGAGATTCTTGAAAAAGAAAATATTTCGGTGGAGCGGTTTATGCTGGATTATATCCGCATGAATCATGTCAGCGCACTGTTTCAGACTTCATCTCTGAAACATCTCAGGGATAACATGAAGGGCAAGGACTTTGACATCACGGTCTATCGTGAAATCATCAGAGAGATTTTCCCGAAGATCGACCGTAAAATCCCCCTTGAGAAACGGTAGAAAACAAATACAAAAATTTTTTAAAAAAATTTGAAAATTGTTATTGCACAACAGGGTACCCCGTGCTATTATAAGTGAGCGCCGAAAAGGAAAGCGAAACGGTGCACTTGGCAGATGAGGAAATACTCAAGAGGCCGAAGAGGTGCCCCTGCTAAG
>JAUNEN010000122.1 GCA_030525525.1 Erysipelotrichaceae bacterium | reverse complement strand
AAGTTCTTTCGCAAGTTCTTTCGCCTTTTCTTTCGCGCGCCTGTCGATTTCATATACGTTGAGTCCGATCATATCATTGACTGCCTTTCTTTCATCCTCATTCAAACTCATTCCGTATTCAGTTGTCAACAGTTTAATTTTTTCATCATATGTTAAATCATTGGAAAACAACGTGAAGAGAAAACCAGTCAGTTCATTTTCTTTCGAGCGTGTTCTGCCAACCATCACGTGAGTGATTTCAATCAGATCGTAGTTGCCATTGATCGTGAATGGCTCCCCATGCCGAAACTCTGGTTTCAGCGAAAAACTGATGATTCTGTCTGCGTACGAATCCTGAACGCCAAAAGAAATCCAGATACTGACTACTTTGTGTATTTTGTCATATTCATGATCTTTAATCGAAAAATCTCTGTTTCCCTGTGAAGAAATCATGCGTGAAGAATAGTATACAGAACGCGGAAACAGCACCTTCGGAGAATCAGTGCCGTTGTTCACTTCGACATTCACATCAACCCGCATGGAAAAAATCATAGCAATCACCAGGTTTAAATAGTCATACACAATTCTGCCTTCACCGGGAACATAATCTTCAGTATTCTGACCCAGAACCTGATTGACCGTATTTGTCAGACCGGGATCCAAAGGAATATCTGTGTACACATTCTGTATCCCACGCTTGATTTCTTCAATTGACATGTCAGCGAATTCTTTGATTGTGTATTTAACAATCCATGCAATTGTTTGCGGATTTCTCAGCAGAAGTTTTGCAGCTTTGTCATACTGCGTTTTTCCAGCTTCGGAAAGAAGTACTGTTTCAATGCTCATTGTATACCTCCTGCTTATTTATTCGCCAGGGCGGCAGACTTCCCTCAAAAAAATCCGAATTCATTCAGACAATCCGGGACTGATATTTTTCAGAGTCAGATACAAACAAAACAGCAACTCAATGGAAGCCTGTATTCTGTCGCAGAAACTCATATCTTCTTTCATTGCCCAAAATCTCTCACTGAAAACAGCATGCCCCATAGTCAGGACATGCCGTTGCTTTCAATATTTTCTTTTGACTATTCTTTCTTTTTCTTTGCAGCAAAATATACTGCCGCTGCCGCAAGTATAAATGCAGGGATGCCGATGATCACAAACGGATTCATTCCGGATTTGCTTTCTGCTTCCACCGGTTCTCCGGTTTCAGGTTCTTCAGCAGCTTCAGTTTCTTCTTTTACTTCCGGTTCTTCTTTTACCTCGGATTCTGTATTCGCTTCCGGTTCTGTCTGATTCTCTGGCGCCTGTTCTTTTTCCCATGCATCGGAAACATTGATGTCACGCTCAACCAGATCAGAATCCACAAGAACAATTGACGGTGTATTGTAATACAGTGTTTCAAGAGGCAGTCTGACTTCCGGATTTGCTTCAGCGGGTTCTTCAGCCCAGACATCATAATACTTCGGGAATGCCTCAACTGTCCGTGAAGGATTGTCATTGAGCGAAACCTCAAACAGAGTACCCGGTTCAAAGATGAATCCAAATCCGACAGAGTCTGTTTCCTGAGGTGTATCATACGCAGAACCGGTACCGCCGAGATAGTTGTAAGCACTGTAATTATAATACGGTGAGATTGTCACTTCTCCTTCTGCTCTGACATGAACAATATCATCATGCTTTTCACTTTTCTGCTGATCGAAAGCTTCCTTGAATGCACCGTAGAGATCATCCGGATTATAATTCAGATATTCATCTGATGACATTACCCTGTAAGCAGGAATATCCAGTGTCATAACCGCATGTGCAGAAAGATCGCTCAGATCATTTTCAAAGCCGAAGTCAGTGACCTGAAAATGACATGATTCTTTATTTCTCACGAGTCCGTATACACCTTCTTCATCAAATCCGATTCCGAAGACTGATGATTGATTTTCATCTTTCCATGAGATCAATGATTCATAATAATCCCGGGCAGGATATGCGGGTGAGATCAGTTCAAAATCGATTGTCTCGCCTGCCTTCAGTGTGAATGAATGCACCGATGAAGATTCAGAGCTTTTGTCTCCTAACTTTGAAACACAGACAGCAAACTGCTCTTTTGTAAATGCAGTATCAGAGAAAGTGACTTCTTTAGGCCACATCCCCTGTTCCATCATTTCATATTCAGCTCCCATTCTTGTTTTGACAGTCATCGGAGTTGCATAGACCGGTGTGATCCCGGCATAAAGAACACAGAGACCGCTGATGAGAATCGCAGCTTTTTTCACAATGCGTTTTTTCACAGATCATTTCCTCCTGTTTCCTTCAAGTGTATCACAAGCATTGTTATTGTTATAACGGCTCGTCTCAGCTGTAAGAAAGAACTGATTTCCTGATCATTTCTCTTCGTCTATACCTCAGCAGCCATGCAATTTTCATATGCATCTGTGCAATAATATTTCTGGATATCGAGAGGAGGCTTTATGGATCTCAGAGTGATTGAATATTTTCTTGCAGTTGCAGAAGAAGGCAATATATCCCATGCGGCAGAGCGGCTTCATGTTTCCCAGCCCACTGTTTCAAGACAGCTGATGGATCTGGAAATCGAGCTGAATAAAAAGCTGTTTGAAAGGACCAACAAGAAAGTCATCCTGACAGAAGACGGCATGCAGTTCAGGGAAACGGCAAATGATATTCTGCGCTTATACGAAAAAGCAAAAAGCTCATTTTCTGAGGAAAGTGAGCTTGCCGGAGATCTTTATATTGCAGCTGCAGAGATCGAATCGTTCAGTGTTCTTTCAGAGAAAATCAAACAATTCCATGATCTTTACCCTTCTGTTGTCTTTCATATTCACTCCGGCAATGCCGAAGAAATACTGAGCCGCATTGACAAAGGAACAGCAGATCTAGGATGGATTGTGAGATCCTCCGATACAAGCAGATTCGAAGTTCATGACATGAATATCAACGAACGCTGGGGAATCCTTGTACGCAGTGATCATCCCCTTTCAGCATATTCATGTGTCAGTGCAGAAGACATTGAAAATGAAAAGCTGATCATTCCCGAAAACAGCAGATTACGCAGTGACTTAAGAGAATGGATCGGCACACATCAGCACATCGCAGCTGAATATACACTTGTCAAAAACGCAATGATTCTGACTGCCGAAAGCGATTGGGTAACAATCTGTCTGGAAACAGACAGATACATAGACCGGAATCTTGTCTTCATTCCGCTTGAGCCTGTTCACACTTCATCAGTATCCCTGATCTGGAAAAAACGGACAGTTTATCCGGCTCATGTCAGAAAATTCCTGGAATTTCTTGATATACAGATTCTAAATTAATCGCTATTTGATATAGATATTTCACATTTCAATTCAACCTTGCTATACTGAAACCGTACAGCAAGGGAGGAATGATTCATGGAAAACTTTATCTATCACATGCCTGTCAAAGTCTACTTCGGAACCGATGGCGTTGCGAAGTATCTGCCTGCAGAAATGAAAAAATACGGTGACAGAGTCATGGTTGTCTACGGAGGCGGATCCGTCAAAAGAAACGGCACACTCGACACATTGAAAAAGACACTTGCAGAGTGCGGTAAAGAAGTCATTGAATTCGGCGGAATCGCATCCAGCCCGACATATGAAAAAATCAGGGAAGGCATTGCCTTATACAAAAAAGAAAATGCAGATCTGATCATTGCATTAGGAGGCGGATCTGTTGTTGACAGCGTCAAGATCATGGCAGCCGGTGCTCTGATTGATGAAGACATCTGGGATGAACAGGTCAATCATCACAGAGTTCCCGAAAAGATGGCACACTATGCAGTCGTACTGACAATCTCAGGAGCCGGAGCAGAGATGGATCATCTCGGAGCCTGCACCTATGAAGAAATTCATCAGAAGAAAACACTCATGGGTCCGTATGCGGATTTTGTCATTGAAGACCCGACCTATCTGATGAGCATTCCCCTGCATGTGTTTACACCCGGCGTCTATGATTCACTCAGCCACTGCATGGAATCTTATTTCGGCAGAGGTGAAAACGTCTGGGATGAGATCAACGAAAGCCTGATGAAGAACATCATCCGCAACGGAAAAGCACTGATGGAAAATCCCGACAGCATGGAAATCCGTTCCAATCTGATGTGGGACTCTTCCCTGATTCAGTCATTCAGCTTCTATATGGGCAAGCCCGGCGACTTCCAGGCACACGGCATTGAGAATATGCTTGCCGCATATACCCATAAAACCCACGGCATCCAGCTTGCCATCCTGCAGCCGGTCTACTATGACCATATTTACAGAGATGATCTGAACAAATTCAGAAAGTTTGCGGTCAATGTCATGGAAGTCAGTCCCAATTCAAAGACTGATGAAGAAATCGCCGCCGAAGGAATTGCAAAGCTGCGTGAATTCATCAAGGTCCTGAAACTTCCTGTCACATTTGCTGAGGCAGGCGTTGAAATCAGTGATGAAACTGCAAAGGCAGTCTCTGAAACATGCAATGTTTCAACAACCAATGCAAGAACACTTTCGAGAGAAGAAATCTTTGAAATCATCTGTTCCTGCAGATAAGCGATCAAACAGAATCAAGTGAGGCAATGCATCCGTCATTGCCTTTTTTGTGCGTGCTTTTGCATCAGAAAACCTGCATGCTAAAGGATTCTTGATATGATTCGGATGTTTCTGCATTCATAATTGCTTGCAGTCAAGCACATTGAGACTGCATACTGAAGTTGGCAGTGCGGAGGAAAAAGCCATGTATGCAGAAACAGCAGAAATCAAAGATATCCCTTCTCTTGTGACAATGAGAATGGAATATCTCAAAGAAGATCACGGTCACATCAATGAAGAAGATGAAAAACTGATACGGGAGAGATTGCCTGAATACTTCAAAACACATCTCTGCAAAGATCTTTTCTGTTTTGTTGTCCGGCAGAAAGAAGAGATTGTTTCATGTGCATTTCTGCTGATCACAGAAAAACCGATGAGTCCTTCTTTCCTAAACGGCAGAACCGGAACGGTATTGAATGTATACACAAAACCTGAAAACCGCCGCAAAGGCTATGCAAAAGCAATTCTTCAGCAATTACTCTTTACAGCAGAACAGAAAGAACTGAGTACGGTTGAGCTGAAGGCAACCGATGATGGTTATTCCCTTTACAAATCCATCGGCTTTCATGATGAAAATCAGTATCATCACATGAAATGGAAGAATCCAAAGAAGCAAACAGGAGAATGATATGCAGATCCGTCTGATGCGTATTGAAGATTACGAAAAAGTATATCATTTATGGATTTCATGCAGAGGGATGGGATTAAACAATCTTGATGATTCCGAAGAAGGCATCAGAAGATTCTTGAACAGAAATCCCGAGACATGTTTTGTTGCTGAAGAAAATGATGAGATCATCGGTGCAATCCTGACAGGACATGACGGCCGAAGAGGATATATCTACCATACTGCCGTTGCGTCAGAGTACAGACATCGCTCAATCGGCTCAAAGCTTGTGAGTCAAGCCGTGGATGCACTTAAAGCATGCGGCATCAACAAGGTTGCTCTGGTTGTCTTCTCACACAATACAGACGGCAATGCCTTCTGGGAGAAAAACGGATTTACCGCACGGGAAGATCTGGTCTACCGCAACAGAGCACTGAGTGAAATGGTCAGAACAGATACATGATGAAGTGAGGTGAATATGGACCGTCTGGAACAATTTGAAAAGATGCTAGAGGATCTGTAGAAGCAGGCAGAATACGAAAGCCGGAAACTGAAGGAGCTGAAAGCAGAAGGAAAAGAAAAAACAGCAACCTACAGGCAATACTTTGCGAACCGCACATTATTGAAAATGATGCTTGATAAATACAAAGCCTACGGACTGCTTGAAGAAACAGGAAACCAATGAGATGAAGAACGCATTCCACATTGCCTTCACCCTTCTGATCATGCTGATGGTTTCACGATTCATCATCAGAATCATTGACGCAACCGTTCAGATCGATGATGACATCGGACTGCTCGTGATTCTGATTGTCATCATTGACAGCCTGATCGGCTTCATCAGTTTTAAAATTCATAAAGCAAAACATAACTAAGGAGGAATCATCCATGAAACTGCTGCATGTAACAATTCAGACAGACCGATTTGAAGAAGAACTGCACTTCTATCAGGAAACTGCCGGCCTCAGAATCATCAGAGATATGCGCGAACACGGAAGGAATATGATCTTCCTTGCCGATCGCAGCGGCGAGTGTGAAATTGAGATCATTGAAAATCCAAATGCACAGAAGATTGATAGCCAATCCGTTTCGATCGGCTTTCAGACAGAAGATGTCACAAAGAAATACGAAGAGCTCAGGGCACTCGGTTATGATGTCGGCGAAATGATCCGCCCTAACCCGCATGTTCAGTTCTTCTTTGTCAAAGATCCTGCCGGTCTGAATGTGCAGTTCATGTAAGATGATCTCTCAGGTCAAAGATAAAAAGACTATTACAGGAGTTAAAATGAAACATTTGATTGCATATTGCGGTGTTGACTGCTCTTCATGCAAAGATTTC
>JAUNEN010000004.1 GCA_030525525.1 Erysipelotrichaceae bacterium | reverse complement strand
CAGAGCATCACATATTATCCGTTAAGCTATGTGAGAAGCATCATCAAAAATTCAGTAAGCTACGAAACTGAGCTTGTCGATGTATGCAAGGCATTGTACTTCTATTGGGTCAATGCGGAAGCTTACTTCGCAGCACAGCAGGTAAACCGTTAACAATCAAAACCAGGCACTATAAACCGGTCCCCGTAAGATTCACAGAATTATGACTGTTCTCCTGAGTCTTGCGAGGACCTTATTTGAAAAGCAGGACAGATATTTATGTACTGAGGAACAGATCGACATCCTTCTATAAGGAGTGGAAATCAAGTTAATCGACAAGATGTAAATCAAATAGCAATTATCTGATAGGATGCTACAATATTTTCGAAAGTATGATAGAGGCATATATGAAGAAATATATAACAGCAGTACTCTGCGGATTGCTGGCAGTCAGCAACACAAATCTGATCCATGCAGAAGAAACATTCACTGCGCCTGCAGATCAATCAGGCTGGGAAACAATCGGCTTGGAACCGGCATGGCAGGGAATTCCGGAAACAGCATCTGTATTGAATACACAGGAAGCTTCTTATGATATTAACTATGACGATGTTACAGATGAATATGATATCCTTTCGATTCTGGAATTTGCTGCAAAATTTAACTCTTTGTCTGAAATTCCTGAAATCGATGAAGAAGCGGCGGATCTGAATGAGGATGGCGAAATTAACGCACTGGATGCTTATTTGCTTTCTGCACTTCTGGATAAGAATCCTGTTTCGTATATTGCGGAAGGAGAAGCAGGAACAAATGTGCCTGTTTCCATCTATGGTACAGAAGTTGGCGGATACGATCTGGATACAATTGTCAGCGGTGTATTCGCTCTTGAATACTATCCGGATGTGACCGCCTACAGTGCAACAGTTACATATGCGGATTATACATATGTCTTCGTTGATGAGGAGCTGAGTACGGTGTTTGTTGCGTTTGCCGATCCTGAAGGATTTGCACCGAATCAGTCTATCACAGATGTAAAATTTGTTAATCCGGCAGTTAAAACAGAGATCAATATTTCCACAATTGAGAATAACGGTGATATCTATATTGGGGAAGATCCGAGAGTAGTGGAAATTGGCGGTCAGACAGCAATTGACTTAAAGGCAGTTAACCTGACACTGACAGGCAATATCGGAGTCAACTTCACATTTGATATTCCGGCAGAAGAAAGAGCTGATACATATATCTCATTCACATTGAACGGAAATACAGAGAGATTCAGTGCAGAAAATGCTGAAGCGGATGAAAACGGATTGTTAAGATTCACAGCACTCGCAGCAGCGAAGGAAATGAGAGATCCGATCACAGTCAGAGTTGAAAATGAAGCCGGAGATCTGAAGCAGTTCGAATCCAACGGAGCGGCATTTGATGGAACCTTTACATATACAGTCGAGAATTACTTCAAATCAGTCAGAAAGAATTATTCGAATCTTACAGAGCTTTTGAATCTTGTGAATGCGATGGATACATACGGCAAGTATGCCCAGATCAATTTCAGCTACAATACTGAAGGCATGGAAGCACCTGATGCACTCGGTACTGTAGCCCTGGCAGATCTTGAACAATTCAAATCAACAGGAACAGGAAGTGTGACAGGAATCACAGTAAGCAATATCTCGCTGTCACTTGAATCCGATACAGGCGTCAAGGCATACTTCACGGTTGATGCAGGTCATAGTATTGATGAATATGTGATCAAAGCAGACAATGCAGATGTTGAGCTTGTCGAAACAGGCAGTGCGAATACATATTATGCACAGCTCAAGGGAGCAGCAGCGAAAGATCTGGATGAAGCAATCCATATCACAATCACCAATCATGATGAAACAGAAACACAGAGCATCACATATTATCCGTTAAGCTATGTGAGAAGCATCATCAAAAATTCAGTAAGCTACGAAACTGAGCTTGTCGATGTATGCAAGGCATTGTACTTCTATTGGGTCAATGCGGAAGAATATTTCAGCAATTAAGATCTAAAGGCAGCATATACACCGGTTGTTCAGTTAATTTCGATCTATTCATGTGTTCTGAAATTTAGAAAAAGAAAATGAGTGATATGATCTCATTTTCGATACTTCAAAAAGCCTAAATGCCGTAGAATCCTTTCATAAAAGGGAACTCCGGCATTTTCATTTTCTGCGAATGCGGCAGGCTTTCCTTTGCTGTATTTATCCGCTTCCGCAGCAAGTATATTTTTTCATGAGAATGAACAGAACCGATCCTCTCTGCGTTATTAAGGGTTTGAGCATTCTTACAGGATGCATGTTCCGAAGCATAAATACTGCCTTATAAAGGCTCCGGCATTCAGAACGATCTTTGTAAAAAGATTATGATGCCTTTAATGAATTCAGCAGCATCGAAACACGGAACGGAAATATCTTTTGCATTTATTCAGTTCAGGGTGCACAGTCGGTGATATTTCGCAATACAAAGAAGATATAATAGGTGATGTTATGACAACATTTGCTTTGAAAATGATTGCGCTTGTATGCATGATGATCGATCATATCGGCGCATATATACCCGATACACCGGTACAGATGAGATGGATCGGCAGGATTGCGGCACCGCTCTTTGTATTCTGTCTGTGTGAAGGGATTGATCATACTTCCAATGAAAAGAAATATCTTCTAAGATTATATGCCGGCTCTTTGCTGATGGCATTTATTCAATCAACGACAGGTGTGCGTGCCAATATCTTCCGCACACTCTTTGCGATTGCTTTCAATCTCATCATGATCAAACATATCCGGAACGGTGAGAAGAAATACCTGAAGTATTATTTATGGTATATTCTCTGGCAGATTGTTTCCTGCTGGTTTTTCGGATATTTCTATATGCGTGATCATTCAGATCTGATCAGAAGGTTATATCCTGCATTAACCGGCAGTATTGCATTCTGTGAATACGGGCTTCCGCTGATTCTGCTGGGTATTGTGATCTATCTGACGAAGAATGATAAAAAGAAACTTGCAATCGGTTATATTGCATTCTGTGCATTATATGCACTGCTGTCATTGACAAATATTACGACTGTGATCACCGCTCCTTTCATATCAGCATCGAGAGATCCTGAAAGAATGAACCGGTGGATTCAATATGGTTTTTTTACGATTCTGAGTGCATTCAGACCCGGTACAACCGGAAAAAATCCATTTACGGAAGGCTATCAATGGATGATGATTGCTTCGATGATACCGATGCTGATGTATAACGGAAAGAAGGGAAGGTCCATGAAATGGTTCTTCTATGTCTTCTATGTGGTGCATCTCATCATTCTTTGGTACATCGGTTCATCCATGCAGTAAACGGCAAGGCAGATCAATATGGTCTGCTTTTTATGTTCAGCGGCCACAGATGTTTGCTGAGATTTCTATTTGAATGCACAGAAAGAACACGATTACATGCATGTTTCCTATACCTGAGTGTAGTATTACTGTACAGAATGTTTTTACGAAACCGTAAAAATGACATGACACTCATGAATCAAGATATAATTTCTTTATACAGAATCGTTTTGTTAAAATCCGCATATAAAAAAGAAAGGGGAAACAGGAATGTACCGGCTGTTTGAAATCCTGATCCGATACGGCCTGCTCATCGCTGCAGGAGTGGCGCTGATCGTGATTGCTGTTCACAGAGCTCAGACACGTGCTGCAGAATTTGCTGATCCGAAGTATGTCAGAACCAAAGCGTGGGTCAGATCAATTGATACTGATCTGAGAATCAATCACGACAAAACAAGATATATCTATCGGGTCGAAGCAGAATATCTGAGTGGTGATGAAAAGATAATTGCACTCAGTCAGAATACAATTCATTCTGAAGAGGATTATGAGTACGGTCAGAAGATCGAAATCCTTTATAATTCTGAGAATCCTTCCTGTTTCTATATTGCGGATGACAGAAACTTTGCAACGGCAAACCGGATTGAAATTGCATTCGGTGCATTCTTTGCATTGACTGGTATTGTACTGCTTGTGATTGACCTGTTAAAGAAATGAAACACTTCTGTGAAACTACAGTTTTTTAGCAGAAATTTCGTTTATGCATCAGCTTCATTTATCAGATTCGAAAGGGGTAAAGAGATGATTGGGAAACTGATTCGTTTTATGATTGCCTTGTTACTGGCAATCGGACTGCTGCCGGTTGGCGAAGCAGACGTCACTGCCGAAGAGATCACGGAATATCCTGCTTCAGGAGAATCATCCGCTCAGGCACCTGAAGGCTATATGCCTCTCACTCCGATGGATGGGACAGAGATTCCTTCACAGAGCAATATATCTGTAAACAGTGCTGAAGGAATCGATGATGTCAGAGTCCTTCTGATCCAGGACGCTCTGCCATGGAACTCCTATGCCAACACACAGATTCTGGACGGGCTTGGCGTCGCGTATGACAAAACAACAACTGTCAATTTCGTTAATAATGTAAAACTTGAAAATTATGATGTTGTCATTTTTGCCAACGACCAGGCATTCAGCGCTTATGACAATTACGCTCAGTTCAGCGAATATCTTGAATTGTATGCAAATCTCGGCGGTGTCATTATTTTCGGTGCCTGTGATGCCGGATGGGCGGACGGAACAATCACGACAAATCTGCCGGGCAATGTTGTCAAAGGTCATCATTATGCACCGAATAACAGAATTGTTAGTCCGGGCCACCCGATTATCAGCGGTGTATTAACTGACGGAAATCCGATTACCGACGAGAGTCTTTCCGGCCATAATTATTGCAGCCATACATATTTTGAATCAGATACGCTGCCTCCCGGAACGGCAATCATCATTGAAGATACAGATTATAATGAACCGACACTTGTGGAGTATCCGCTCGGCAACGGCCGTGTCATCGCTTCCGGTCTGACATGGGAATATCACATTGACCATAAAACCAACACATTTGCGCAGATCGGTATGGATGATATGTTCCTGTACGCAATCCGTGTCAGTAACGGTACCGTCAAAGACTTCAGCAAGCTGACTGAATACAGACTGAATAAGCAGGCGCATCATGTCATCGTGGCAGATGCTGAAACCACACAGCCGATTAAAGGCGCAACCGTAACAGTTGATGTCAATAATCAGTCAATCAAAAAGGAAACTGACGAGAACGGCGATGTCAGCATTACTGAATACGGCAAAGCAACCGTAACAGTCAGTGCAGACGGATATCAGATACGCAAACTGATCTATACCGCTGAGAAACAGAAGGCAAGAATGTTCTTCCTTCCGAAAGAAGAAAGTCCTAAGCTTCCGTATGTCACCATGATGGAGGAAACAGATAAGGAATATGATTATCTGACCAGCAGGTATTACTATCGTGAAAATATTGATACTTCAGTCAGGATTCAGATGGATGCAGAGTGGTATGGAAAGAAAGCTTCCAAATACAAATTGTATCAAACTGATGCACAAGGAAAAGAGATTGCAAAAGTCGAATCGACAGATGGTCGGTTTACATTCCAGCCCGGCAAGACATTTAAACCGGGTTATGATGTGAAAGTCAGAATCTTCGCCACTGACGGAACAGCCTCCAGAGCAGCAATCACCGGAATTGTGATTCAGAAGGAAACAGCGATGAATGCAGGCGCAGACGGTGTCACTGCCGGGAATATTGAAGATATTACCGGCTTCCAGTTGTTTGAATCGAAAAAAGTAAATGTTTCTGACAGCACATTATCCAAACTGATCCGTTCCAGCTGGGAAGTCGAGGGTGAACTTTTCCCTGTAGATGTAGTCAAAATTTCTAATAAAGAAGACGGATCATATACATTCAGGGTTTCGATCGGCTTGGGAGATTTTGAGCATGAGAATCTTCTTGATAAAAGATACACGGCAGATTGGCAGAACTTTAAAGATTATTTCAAAGAAGCCAAAAAGAGTATCAAAGATCGTAAGAAGGTATTTGACAAGCTTAAGAAAAAATATGAAAGTGGTCTGAAAAGAAAAAAATTAAAATCCCAGCTAAGTGTAGAATTAGAATTGCTTGGTTATTTGGAACTTCAATACAATGCATTCGGTCAGCTGGTCAAGAGTTCAGGCGGACTCATCGGCAAAGGGGAAACAAAAGGATCATGGGGTAAAACAATTTCAATTCCTGCTATTCCGGTTCCGCTTTACTTCGAACTTGAGTTAAGCGCAGCAGTGGATATTGAAGGCGGTGTTAAAGCGACATTCGTTGACGGGCAGGCTTATCTCGGCACAGAAGGTTTGGTTGAACTCACGCTTCCGGAATTCCTTGTTGGCGGCGGAGTCGGCGTTTATGGAGTGGCACAGGCAGGAATTGCCGGCGATGCCGCACTGAAGATGCAGATCGCTCCTGAATTCAAAGGGGAATTGGAATCCCAATTCCTTGCTAGAGCAAAGGTGTTATTCCTCGGCGAATTCAATTATAAAATCGGAGGAGGTACAACTAAGCTGTGGGGTCCTGACGGAAATAATGCGGTGGCTGAGCCTATGGGTGAACTGGTCACTGTCGGCGAACCGGTGATTACCTATGCTCCGAATGATTATAAAGAATTGACATCTGACTGGTATGGATCGAATGAGATTCTGCAGGATTATATCCTGCCGGATACGATTCCTCAGCTTGTAGAAGTCAACGGAAACAAGATCCTCTTCTTCCAGTCGAATATCGGAACTGAAACAGATCTGATCAAAGTGATGTATTCAGTCAATGACGGTGCAGGATGGTCTGAACCGCTTCCGGTCTGTGACGATGATACATATGATCTTTTCTATGAAGCATATGAAGATAACGGAACTGTTCATGTTGTCTGGGAAAAGGCAACAGCACCTGTGACCGCAGATACAGCTGAAGGAGCGATTCAGGAACTGCTTCAGAATTCTGAAATCTATTATGCACAATTCAATCCGGAAACCGGAGTGTTCTCAGAAGCTGTCAATCTGACAAACAATGCAACAGTTGATATGATTCCGGCAATCGCAGCTGAAAACGGTGCTGTCAGTGCATACTGGGTTAACAGCGACAGCACAGACGTGATGAAAGAAGACGGTGCTTATACAATCAGAAAGGCTGTCTATGACGGCACTGCATGGTCTGCACCTGAAGATGTTATTGCGGTCAACGGCTATATCTATGACATTGCGGCAGGTTATGTGAACGGCAATGCAGTCGTATCTTATAACGACCGCGGTAGTCTCTATACAGTGGAAAACGGCAGTGCAGTCAGGATTTCAAAAGAAGGTGCTGCTGCAGACGGACTGACATATGATAATAACCGCTTCCTCTTTGCAGAAGACGGTGTGCTTTATGCATATACACCGGGAGCTGAAAGAAGTGCCTGGAATGTATCTGAACTGGCAGTCGCTTCAAACTATCATTATCTTGAAACTGAAAACAGATCCGCTGTTGTCTGGATGGAAAACGGCGAAACAGAATCTGTCATTCATGCATCCGTCTGGACAGATAACGGATTCAGTGAACCGATTGATATTTATACAACAGATGCATACAAGATTTCTTCTTATGACGTTACTGCAGATGCGGACGGTACATGGCATGTTGCGGCAGATGTTGTTGACAGAAATGATGAAACAAGATCAGCACTCCTCTACACCGACATCGCACCGAAGCATGATCTGGAAATGGAATATGCTTATGTGGATGAAAGTGAGCGCGAAGGTGATGCACAGCCTGTGACTGTATCTGTTGTCAACAGCGGAGAAAGCATGATCAATGAAGTCTATGTCAGAGTATCCGGCGATGGTTTCAATCATGAAGAAACACTCAGCTGTGCAATCCAGCCGGGTGCCGAAGAAGCATTCGAACTGAATCTTGATGTGACAGATGTTACAGGAACCAAAGATCTTGAAGTTTATGCTGATGCATATAATGAAGATACCTATGACAACAACTACGATTCCATCACAATCGGACTTGTCGATACATCGGTTGAACTGGAATACTTCTATAACGCAAGCGGCGAGGTTGTGATCGGCGCACATGTAAATAACCAGAGCAAAGTTCCTGCCCACACAACCATCAGCATCCTTGAAGACAATGAAGAAGGCGTTGTTCTGGATATGAAGAACCTCGGTGAAATCCGCTCAGATGAAGAAGTACTGTATATGTACTCATTCGATCCGAACGAAATCAATTTCGGTGAAGCTGATTCCAAAAACTATGTCTTCAGAGTTGACACAAATGAAGATGATTACAACACAGAAAACAATTATGAATATGCAATCATCTACAGGAATGAAGAGACACTCTCACTGTCAGAAGAAGATATGGTCATCGTATACGGTGAAACAGCTTCGCTCACTGCCGACAGAGAAGATGAACTGGTCTGGACTTCAAGTGATGAGTCAGTTGTTTCCGTTGATGCAGACGGAAAGATCAAAGGCGTAAGCCCCGGCGTTGCAACAGTATCCGCAAGAACACTCGGCGGTGTCAGAGCAGATTGCGAAGTCACTGTCCTGTTCAAAGATGTTGCAAATCCTGATCAGTATTTCTTCGAACCTGTCTACTGGGCATTCTTCAACGGTATCACGGTCGGTGCCGGCGGAGCAGGCAAGTTCTCACCTGCAGCCAGCTGTACAAGAGAGCAGTTTGTTACATTCTTATGGAGACTGTACGGTGAGCCCGAACCCGAAAGTGAAAGTGAATTCACTGATGTTGCACCGGCTGCGTGGTATTACAAACCGATTGCATGGGCTGCAGAAAACGGCATTACAACCGGTCTGAATGACGGAACGGGAAGATTCGGTGTCGGTCAGCCGTGTACCCGTGAGCAGTGCGTTACCTTCCTGCACAGATCGGCAGGCACGCCTGAAGTCTACGACTATCAGTCTTTCAGTGATGTGGCGTCAGACAGATACTACTACGAAGCAATCTCGTGGGCTGCAGAAAATGGAATTACGGTCGGCCTGAATGACGGTACCGGCAGATTCGGCGTCGGCCAGAAGTGTACACGAGGCATGCTTGTTACCTTCCTGCATAGATTTGCAGTCAACTGATTCAGTATCCAAAAAAGGTATTTTAAATCCGGTGGGAATTTGCGGAAGCCCGCAATAAATATCACTGTGGTTTGAAAACATCAAAAACAGCACATGCAGGTCACTTGAGTGTGATAAAGCATGTGCTTTTCAGTTAATCAGCATTAGGTTATGAAGAAACAGATGACCTCGGTCAGCTGAATGATTACAGCGATGAAAGCAAAGAAAATGAATCTGATTATGATTCCGAACAGGATCATTCAGAATCACAATCGCTGTAAAAGCATCGGAATCACAGGCTGCAGGAGATTTTCTCAAAATGAGCGGAATTGAGAAAAACATCGTGTGGTAACATATAAGTAAGCATTTGGGCATGTTCTATATGCATAACTGTAAAGGTGAGTGAAGCAGGCTCGTATTCTGGTTACAGATTATTTGAGAAAGTTTTACTCTGCAAATCTGAAGAACCAGTCAGCTGCCTGAGCTCTGAATGTATTTGAAATGAACCTGGATGAAGGAATTTCAAATAATCCTTTGGCCATGGTTATACATTGTATAGATTCACAGCTGTATTTAAGAAAAACAAACCAGAAGCTTTGGTCAGAATAAGCGGTCATCACGCTTCTTTATCTCCAGGCCACTGGTTTGTTTTCTTAAAGCATTGAGTTTGGCTGTTATTCAGACAATAAAGGATCCTGTCCGGGAGCTTTGCAATATGCAAAACTGGTAGTATTGAAAATCTATCGGGTTTGCTTCAGGATGACTCAATTGCAATTCGTTAGGGAATAAAAAGCGGCCGTTATTACATAACTTCTTCAAGCCTACTGAACTGTTGGCGACCAAACACAACAGATAAAAAAGAAGAAAATGAAAGATAGTTATTGTAATAATGGCCTGGAGGCGAACTGAATTATTCAAAGGAGGCAGAACATATGAGATTGGTATCAATCATCGGTGATTCCATCAGTACATATGAAGGATATAATCCTTCCGGCTATGCGGTTTTCTATGATCAGGAAATGTGTGCCCGGAATGGTTTGAAAAGTGTATATGACACATGGTGGGCAAAGGTGAATCAGTTTCTGCATGCATATCTCTGTGTCAATAATTCTTTTTCCGGCAGTAAAGTCAGCGGGAAAATCTATCCTTCTGCTGAAAGCATCGAAAGACTTTCCATTCTGAGGACAAATCAATATATTCCGAATATTATTTTGGTTTATGCAGGCTTCAATGATTTCGGCTATATGATCAAAACATATAAAACCAGAAAATGGTTTCGTAAAGATAAAGCAGAATCTTTCGAAGAAGCTTATGACCATATGCTGAAAACAGTCAGATCAATGTATCCTGAAGCAGTGATCATATGTGCAACACTGATGCGGACAAGAATGAGAAATAATGACAGCTGGGTGTTTCCTGAATACTACAGAGGCGTTGTCTTTGAAGAGTATAACGATGTGATCAGAAAGATTTCGCAAAAGAATCATTGCCTGCTTGCAGATCTTTCAAAGAGCGGGGAGAGATATGAAACTCTGGACGGCACACATCCGACTGCCAACGGACATGCGACAATCGCAAATGCATGGATCAGATGCTTCTGCGAATCTGATCTGCAGAACAGACTTCCGGGCTGTAAATGAATCGATGGATTTCACAGATCAGTTATTCGGCGGAGTATCTGATGATACTGTCAGACATTTTTAAAGGGCTTGATCCTTCTGCTTTGATCGAGCCCTTTGTTAATGGAGATTTTATTGACGCCTGTTGTATGATTACCGCTTCATTGTACGTGTTTTCAGTCAATCGCATCCCAGCGGGCGAAGAATGTCAAATCTTCATCAGCCATGACTTCAGTTGAAGTTTTGAAATCATACGGGCTTTCATTGAGTGCCCATGAAGGTGTTTTGTACCAGCCCTTGAATACGTATTTTTCTCCTGTGCTGCTTGTCAGGATCGTCTCATCAATGACATATTGATCTGGATCATACAGGCTGATCTTTTCTCCGTAAGGTACATTATTGATGTCAGGGATGGAGACACTCTTCTGATCTGAGACTGTATCATCAGGTTCAATGTTGCTTAAATAATGAATTGTATGCATGTTGCGCTGATAATAGAATCTTGCCTGTGTACCGTCTGTTTCTCTGGAGTTCTCAATATATCTGACACCTTCGAAAGGAAGAGCTTCGATACTGTTGATACCGATCGTTGTTTCAACAGGATAGATCACGGTTTCAAGCTTATACTCGTTGCCGTCTTTTTTCATGATATCGGTTCCTGAATGATCGCTGCTCAATGAGGAGTAATATGCCTGATAGGTATATTTATTAATTGTTCCTGCTCCCCAGTAAGCCAGGAAATATGCTGTTCCGCCGTCTTTCTGAGCTTCAGCTTCAGTGAACAGAGTCTCATCCAGCATTCCGTATGTTCCGTTGATATTGTAGTTATTTGAAGAAGCATATGAGTCATTGGAAGAGTGCAGACGGTTGAAATAGCCTGTATTGTATCTGGTTCCCCAGCTGACTGCGGTGAAGGAATCTCCGGTAAACTGGCTGCTGTTCAGATCAGATCTGTTCACTGTTCTGAACATACTGCGGACAGGCCACACATCCATCAGGTTCTGACCGTAGGAAGCTGTGACTTCGTAATAGTAATATGTGAATTTAACATCTTCGAGCAGTTCAGCGGGTTTTTCAGACCAGTCTGTGAAGCACCATGTTGAACCGTGCTGTACTTCACTTTTTACATTTGAAAGATACTGAGGCTCAATTAAGTCCTGCCAAGAGTTGACATTGACACTTCTCCAGACAGATCCGCCGGCAACACCGCCCTGATAATCGTTGTCGCTCTGGGCAAATCTGGTCAATGCAGTTTCGATGTCTTCACCTTCATAAGTTGAGAAGGAGCCGTTGTTATTGTTAACCTGAATATAATCTGTGCCTTTATACGAATACTCTCTTGCAAAGTAGAACTTCAATTTGTAGTTGAATCGCCTGTAATAGACATTGATAACATGCCGTTCTTCTTCAATATCGATACTGTTGAATTTAAAGTATTCGGATTTGTATTTGTCATAGAAGTCGGCATCGTTAATTGACAATGTACTTGAATCAGACTTTTCGAGTTTTTCATAATCATGGAGAACATATTCTCCTTCATCATTCTGCAGCCAGTAGAATATGTAGTTCTGCGGATAAAGAGAACCGCTGTCAAGATTGACATGATGATTTGCTGAAGGAACAGAATTGTTTTTCCCGTTGATGAAAAAGACAAAGCCTCCCAGCAAAGCAGCACATAATACAACAGCAATCAGGGCATATAATCCCTTGCGGTTAGACTGCCTGGGTGCAACCGAGATCGGGGAAATGACAGTTGTTTCATTTGTGTAATAACCCGGATCAACCTTTTTCTTTTTTGATGTAGTGTTTCCAGACAGAGTTCTGGCTGTGTTGACTTCCGTCAATACATCTTCAGATCCGCTTTCTTTCAGCAGCTTTAGGAAATCAGCCAGCATTTCTTCGGCTGTCTGATAGCGCACATCCTTATCTGCTTCACATGCTTTCAGAACAATTTTCTTTAAAGCTTCGCTGCCGTGAACCGGATCGGGAAGGGGATCTCCCCTGAATCTTTTCTTCCTTGATTCTTCCATATCGGAATACTTCGGTACGACCGGAGGCAAAGGAAGGAACGGGAAGCGTTTTTCGTTCATCAGAATATACAGAATCATTCCGGCTGAATAGATATCAGAAACAGATCCGTACGGTTGGTTGTTATAGACTTCAGGTGCCATGAAATTGACAGTGCCGATAATCGTTCCGCCGGAAGTCTGCTCCATGACTTTGGCGACACCGAAATCACCGAGCTTGTAATCACCGTTTTTCGGTGAGTAGAAGACGTTCTGCGGTTTGATGTCGCGGTGTACAACATTTTTACTGTGGCAAGCGATCAGTGCTTTGGACAGATCAACACCGAGTCTGATGACTTCTTTTTCATCATACGGTCCGCTGAAGCGGTCAAGCATCGGGTCAAGCAGTTCCATGCGGATAAAGATATTCCATCCGATACCTGAATCTTTCTGCACATATTTGATGTCATCGCAGTAGACAATGTTTGAATATCCTTTCATTTCATACATGAAAATGTATTCCTGAATGATATTCTTCAGACTGTCTCTGAAATGTTCGGTGATACTGGCATCATCATATCCGTTTCTGTATAACTCCTGGATCTCAGAATCATCCTTGGGAATCGATATGACTTTTAAAGCAGCTTTTTCAATTTCACCTAAAATATTTCTCTGGATTTCATAAACAGTGCTGAAGCTTCCGGCACCGATTTTACTGACGATTTCCCAGCCGTCATATTTGATATTGAAATCTCCCATATCATTCTCCCTGTCTGAATCATGATCAGACATTCAAGGTTTAATTCTCAGATGAGTTCTGAGCAGTGATGTAAGTGAATACTTCATTGTTTAATGCTGAATTCAGCGATTCTGCTGTATCGCATGTATAAAGCATATTTTCAGATGCGATGGATCTGCATGAGTTTATAAATTGCTGAGGCAGGGGCAGATTCATTCCGATGACGATCAATTCAATGCCGTTTTTCTTCATTGATTCAGCTGTTTTAAGGACTTCTTCCTCGTCATTCAGATATCCGTCCGTAATCAAAATAACATAATTCTTCTGTTTCGGATTGCCAGAATCGTTCCATGAAAGCTTTTCTGCGTCAAGAAGTCCCTGAAGCTGCCTTGTTCCGAAGTCTGTTTTCAGCAATCTGATTTTTTCATAGAAATCTTTGTAGTGTTCTTCTTTTTCCTGATCAGTAAAGCAGATAAAGTCACTGCCTGCGAGAATATCTTTGCTGAAAGCATTGTATGCAATATTGACCGTATACTCTTCAGGCAGATCATCTTTGACTTTTCTGACAAACGAAATGACATATTCTTTCAGATATGCAAGTCTGTTTGAAGAACTCATAACCAATGCATACGGATCGGTTTTCATTCCTTCCAGATATTCCTGACCGGCAGTATAGACCATGTATAATCCATCACCGTTTTTGAACTGTTCCGCAGGTTCATCTGAAATCATCGTCTGTTCTGGTTTTTCTTCACCGAGCCAGATCGACGCATCGCTGTAAGCCCATCCGTTATCATATTCAATCCGGTAAACTGTTGCGGTGGTCTCGGGATTTGTAATCACAAAATATGTGCCTTCTTTTGATAAATGCTCATCCAGGCTGTCTGATGTGATTGTAATCGGTTCGCTGACTGCTTCGTAAAGATCTGCCGGGAAAAGCATTGATCCGGAGAAATCCATGACAAATGCGATATTGATGCTTTTTTGCTCAGGAACGACATTATTCGGCTCCATGCTTTCAGCCGGCTGAAGGGATTCGTCAGGAGTATCTGCGCTGCCCGATGTGCGGGGGAAGAAATGAATAACTGCGGCAATGATCAGGGCGGCAAGCAGGATCAGCAGACCGGGAAGTCTGAAACGGTTTGGTTCTGGCTTTTCATTGCTCAGTACAGTTGTTTCCCCGGCCAGCTTTGTTGTTTCGTCTGTGAATTCAATTGCTTTCTGTTTTTTATGATCAATTGATTCAGCTTTTGCTGTTTGAGAAGAAGAGATCCTTT
Organism: Erysipelotrichaceae bacterium; assembly: GCA_030525525.1. Lineage (GTDB taxonomy): Bacteria > Bacillota_I > Bacilli_A > Erysipelotrichales > Erysipelotrichaceae > Bulleidia. Next base: position 76,333 of record JAUNEN010000004.1, on the reverse strand, counting down.
CAAGATCATGAAGCATTTCTTCTGCAGTCGCATATCTGTCTTTCGGATTAAATGCACATGCTTTATATACAATCCGCTTTAATTCTTCGCTTCCGTGTGCAGGTTCCGGGAACTGAACACCGCGGAATCGTCTTCTGGCGGATTCTTCCATATCTGAATATGTCGGCACATTCGGCGGCAGAGGAAGAAAAGGAAATCTTCTTTCGTTCATCAGCCAGTAAAGAACCATACCGAGAGAATAGATATCTGCAGACTTGTCGTAGGGCTGATTGTTATAAACTTCGGGTGCCATGTAATTGACTGTTCCGATAATTGTTCCGCCCTGTGTATGTTCAAGAGTTTTCGCCACTCCGAAGTCACCGAGTTTATAATCGCCGAGCTTTGAAATGAAGATATTCTGAGGCTTGATATCACGGTGAATGATATTTTTGGCATGACATGCCACCAACGCTCTTGAGATATCCATTCCAAGCTTGATGGTTTCTGATTCTGAATATCCTGTATTGAGAATCTTTGTGAAAGGGTTCAGCAATTCCATGCGGATATAAATATCCCAGCCGAATCCTGAATCCTTCTGAACATATTTGATATCATCGCAATAAACAATATTCGGATGGCCTTTCATTTCGGCCATGTACATGTATTCCTGCACAATACTTTTCAGACTGTTCTCAAAATGTGCAGTAATACTGCGATCGTTATAGCCGTTCATCCGTAATTCATCCACTTCCGATTGGTTCTTCGGAATGGAGATCACCTTCAGAGCAGCTGTTTCTTTTTTGCCGAGAATCGTGCGCTCGATTTCATATACCGTACTGAAGCTTCCCGAACCGATGACTTTGACGGGAACCCATTCGTCATATCTGAAATGCATATCTGTCATGATGCATCACCTGCCTTTAAAACTGATCGCTTTCAGTATGATTTGTCAATTCTGCAGACTATGACGGAAACATTATCTTTGCCGCCATGATCCAGAGCTGCCTGAATCAGTTTTCCGGCACATTCCTCTGCCGTTTTCGCTGACTGCATGATTGAAGTGATTTCAATATTGGGAACCATATCATTCAAACCATCGCTGCAGATCAGATACTGATCACCTGCCTGGATACTGCCTTTGGCAATATATGGTTCTATGAGATATTCGGATTCATCAATTCCGAGATATTGTGAAACAGCAGATTTTGAGGCTTTATACATTGACGGAACCGTACTGGCGAGAACATGATCGACAGAAAGCTGCTGAAACTGACTGCCTCTTAACCGATAGGCTCTGGAATCACCGAGATTGCACACATAGACGTTATTATTCTGAAACCAAAGGCTCACAAGGGTAGAACCCATTTTGTCTGTTTTGAATTCTCTGGCTTTCTGAACAACCTTCTGATTGATGATCCTGACTGTTTCAGCAATGAATCTGTGATCAATTGCTTTTTTGCGATTACGGACAATTGCACTGAATGATTCACAGGCAGTACTCGCTGCCGCATCTCCATGATTTTCTCCGCCCATTCCGTCGAAGATCGCAAAAACCTGAGAATCAACAATACCGTCTGCTTTCTTCAGACTGTAAAGCGGTGAAGACGAATGATCCGCACAATCAAAAAAGATACGATCCTGATTATCTGTTCTGTTTCCGCAGTCTGAACTGCACGCTGCACTGTAGTAGAATGTCATATCTGTTGTCCTCTGAAAATCTGTCAGGATCCGAAACAAAAAGATTCCGGCAAAAATGCCTGCATTGATTTCGGATCCGGAATATATATCACACAGCTTCTGCTGCGAAGGGATTGCTGCATCGGTACAGTAATAGATTAAACATATGTTAACCGTCTGTCTGATATTTTTGCAATAGCCATTTTGGGCAGTCCGGGTTGTATTTGCATACCGGTACAGATATAAAACATCTTTATTATATAAGGAAGATTATTAATCATTATTCGGTCTTCAGCCGGATATTCTGAAAGGAATGCTGAATTCATTAATGAAAATACCAATGTATGTACGATGTATCTATACGATTGGCTGGTTTTGCAGTTTTACCGGTCAATGCTGTCCTTTTGTGTATATACATGCATAGATGCATTTTAATAAAGTTAAGTGGGGAAAACGCTTATAAGATTCAGTTAAACTTACCTGCCGGACAAAAAGATTAATTTTCGCAAAAAACTACCCAAAAGTGTAGGATAATTAATGAAACCGATCTGTTTGCAATGCAGGAGGAGTGGATGGGAGAGACCTATGGATATATTCGGGTAAGCAGTATAGATCAGAATGAAAACCGGCAGATAGATGCGATGCTTGAACTCGGCATTCCGGAATCAAACATCTTCATAGATAAAAAATCGGGAAAGAATTTTGACAGACCGGGTTATCAGAAGATGTACAGAAAGCTTAAGAAAGAGGATGTTCTGTATATAAAAAGCATCGACCGTCTGGGCAGAAATTATTCGGAGATTCAGCACCAATGGCAGCTGATCAAGAATAAGGGCGTATATATCGTGGTTCTCGATATGCCGCTTCTTGATACAAGACAGAAAGCTGACGGGGTCACCGGTCAGTTCATTGCCGATCTGGTATTGCAGATACTTTGTTACGTTGCACACATTGAAAGAGAAAATATCAGGCAGAGACAGAAGGAAGGAATCCAGTCTGCCAAAAGCAGAGGAGTCCGCTTCGGCAGACCTGAAGTGCCTTTGCCTGAAGGATTTGAACATGCTTACGAATTATGGGATATGGGGGAAATCAGCGCAGCGAAAGCAGCTGAAAGTATCAATATGCCACGATCAACATTTTTGAAAAAAGCTTTGCTGAAACAGGAAGAGCAGAAAGAAAAAAACTACCATAAAAGATAGGTATATCTGCTCAAAAAGTGTACTTTTATGTTCTTTGTGTGCAAATAAAAAAATTTTTGCAATTTATGCAAAAAACAATGGGGAATACGCTTATTTTTCCTAGAAAAACTTACCTTATTAAACTAGAATGAAAATGTTATAAAGGTACACCTTTAGAACATTTTTGCTTTTTACAGCATCTTTAAAATACGGTGAATGTGCATTCCATACCGCGAAATGTGCATTCTGTCCGGTTCCGGAAAGAAAGGGATTCCGGGATGCTAGTCTTGAATCAGGGAACAAGCGAGAGATCGCTTCAATAAGCAAAGCAACAAATTAAGGAGGGTAGAGCTTATGAAATCCGGTAAGGTATTGCACCGCATCTGTGCTGCATTCTTAATGCTTGCAGTCGCATTCGGAATGATGCTGACACCATTCACCACAATCGTAAACGCAGATGGCGAAAATGCTGCGGTTACAGAGGACAAGAAGGGAGTACTGCAGGTCAAGGTCGTTTATGTCGATGACAGTAATACTGCTCATGACATTCAGTCCGGTACAGCATTCCTGATCAACGATACAACAGCAATCACAGCTGATCATGTTGTATCCGTTACTGATGAAACAATGCAGCAGGTTGCTGAACTCTGGGGCAACGGCAAAACAGCCGACCAGTGCCGCAGCAAACTCCAGATTGTCGTCAACGTTCTTCGTGACAACACAATGACTGCCACCATCAAGACAAGCAGCTATGAACTCGATGTCGCAGTGCTGAGCTTACAGCAGGCAATCAACAACCGTTCTTATCTGCAGATCAGAAAGAGCTCTCAGGTTGCTCAGACTGAAATCTGCTATGCTCTTGGTTTCCCGGCAGAATTCGATACACTTGAGCCGGTACAGACATTCACAAGTGAAGACGTCACAATTTCCAACGGACAGGTTTCCAAGCTGAACAGAATCACAACTTCCCGCGGAACAGTTGACTATGTTGTTACAAACGCAAAGATCACAAGCGGATTCTCCGGCGGACCGTTAGTTGACAACAACGGCTGCGTGATCGGTGTTCTGAACGGATCTACATCTGAAAACGTATTCGATCAGGATTACTACTATTCTGTAGCTACAGATGAAATTATCAACATTCTTGACTCCTGGGGAATCGAATATACACAGTGCGCACATGGCGGAATCATTCCGACACCGACTCCTACTCCAACAACTTCACCGAGTCCTGATCCCGCTGATAAGACAGCTCTCAATAACGCTCTGACAGAAGCGAATGCTCTGAATCTCGGCAATTATACAAAAGAAACAGGCGACGCTCTTGCACTGGCTATGGAAAGCGCAAGAACAGTTTCCAACAATATCAATGCTTCACAGGCTGACGTTGATGCTGCACTTACTGCTCTGAATGATGCAAGAGCAAAGCTTGTCGAAAAGAAGACAGGACTTCCGGGCTGGTTAATCGGTGTCATCGCAGCAGGCGTTGTTGCAGTCATCGGTCTCATCGCATTCTTAGCAAGCAGAGGCAAGAAGAAGGCTGCTCCGGTTTATGACACTGCACCGCCTGCACCTGTCCCTCAGGATCAAGGCGCTTATAGAGTAGAGCCTTCACAGCCCGTTCAGCCAGCTGACGCAGGTTGGCCGATCAATGATGGCTATAACGGCAATCAAACAACAGTACTCAATAGCACAGCCGGTGAAACAACAGTACTCAATAGCTCAGCCGGTGAAACAACAGTACTCAGTGCAAAGACATACGGAACACTGACAAGAAAGAAGAACGGGGAGACTGTAAACATCAACAAAGATCACTTCAGAATCGGCCGTGAAAGAAACAACGTTGATTACTGCATTGCTGACAACACAAACGTCGGCAGACTGCATGCAGAGATTGTCTCCAGCGGTTCCAAGACATTCGTTGTTGATAAGCACTCCACAAACTCCACATTCGTCAATGACGTCAAATGTGTTGCAGGTCAGCAGGTTGAACTGGCTGACGGTGACAGAATCGCATTCGCTGACGAAGAATTCACATTCAAGAAACTGTAATTATGTACAAACTGACACATAGGGGGAAACAGACATGGATTTTCTGACAGCTACATGGACAGATGTAGGAACCAAAAAGAAGACAAATCAGGATTCAATGCTGGTCATGCAGGCTGAAACGAAAGTCGGGAAAGTCCTGTTTGCCTCTATGTGTGACGGCATGGGCGGTCTCGCGAAAGGCGAGGTCGCCAGTGCCACTATGGTAAAAGCGCTGGCGCAGTGGTTTACCGAAGAATTTCCGGCAATGGTTGAAAATGGTTTTGAGCGGAACGAATTATGGCATCAGTGGTCAGATCTCATTCTGGACACAGGTGACAGAATCGCTGATTATGGCGCAATGAAGCATTGCAATCTCGGGACCACTGCAGTAGCTTTGCTGATTATCGGGAATGACTACTACATTATGAACGTAGGTGATTCCAGAGTTTATCTGTTAACGGACAACTGTTACCAGATGACAAAGGATCAGACATATGTTCAGCGTGAGATTGATGAAGGCCGAATGACGGTTGAACAGGCATTTAACGACCCTCAGCGCAATGTTCTTCTTCAATGCATCGGCGCAAGCCGTACTGTTATTCCTGATTTTTCTTTTGGTAAGACGTCACCGCAGCAGGTATTTATGCTTTGCTGTGATGGCTTCCGTCATGTTGTTTCGCCTCGGGAATTCTATCAGGCATTCAACCCTCAGGTACTGACGGACAAAGCTGTTATGGTGAAAAACCTTCAGGATATTACACGTCTGAACATTGCGAGAAATGAGGATGACAATATCAGCTGCATCCTTGTAAAGACATTATGAGCTTTATGAGGTTTTGCATTTTTGCAGGTGACAGAGAGTCAACGGGAAAGGGGAACAGTTTATGCTGAAGATCGGATCAGTTTTAGACGGAAAGTATAAAATTCTTCAGGAAATCGGTCATGGCGGCATGAGCGTCGTTTACCTTGCCTTAAATGAACGTGCCAATAAAACATGGGCCGTCAAGGAAGTCAGAAAAGACGGCGGAAATGACAATGAAGTAGTCAGTCAGAGTCTGATTGCGGAAACCGAGATGCTCAAGAAACTGAATCATCCCAACCTTCCTTCAATCATTGACGTTATTGATACAAAAGACAGTATCATCATTGTCATGGATTATATACAGGGCGGCAGCCTTCAGAAGAAGCTTTCTAAAGAAGGTGCTCAGAATCCTGAAGACGTCATTATGTGGTCCAAGCAGTTATGCGATGTGCTTGGCTATCTGCATGGACGCAAGCCGCCGATTATTTACCGTGATATGAAGCCGGCAAATGTCATGCTGAAACCGGATGGGAACGTTTCGCTGATCGACTTTGGCACAGCCAGAGAATACAAAGCCTTTAAGGAAGGCGATACAACCTGGCTCGGCACAAGAGGTTACGCTGCACCTGAGCAGTTCGGCGGACGCGGGCAGACGGACGCAAGAACCGATATCTACTGTCTTGGTGCAACAATGTATCACCTGCTGACAGGAAAATCTCCTGCGGATACGCAGTTTGTCATTTATCCAATTGGCCAGAAGAGGCCGGAGCTTGCAGGAACAGGTCTTGAAAAGATTGTTATCAAGTGCTGTCAGCCTGATCCGGAAAACCGTTATCAGAATTGTGCAGAGCTCATGTACGCACTTGAACATGTACATGATGATGATGATGCGGTACGAAAAGAACGTAATAGAAAATGGAATACATTCCTTGCCTCAGCAATTGTGACAATACTTGGTATCATTGGAATGATTACATTTACTATTCTGAAAAATGGTGCAATTCAGACAAGCTATGATACATATATTTCTCAGGCAGCAAGCATGTCAAGTGATCTGAATGCTGCAACTAGTTATTACAGTCAGGCGCTTGAACTGCAGCCGGACAAAATTGATGCATATGACGGGCTTCTGCATCTGATTGCAGATGATAACATCATTCTTCCTGAAGAAAAGAATGCAGTTGAGCAATGCATCAACAGCACAAGAAGCTCAAATACAGGTACAAGATCAAATCTTGAGATTTTAAGACAGAGAAATCCGGAAGGATATGCAGATTTTGAATACAGACTGGGAACTGCATACTATACAGGTTTTGCAGGCGGAAAACGTGATGCCTACAACACTCTCAGCAATGTCATCGAAAATGAATATCTGCCGGAAAACAAGCGGAATATCGCAAAGACTTATTACACTTTATCTCAATACTATGTACAGCTCGGTGACGGTGCAGCGACCGGCGGCAACGAAATGTCCTGGGCAACCGACAGTGTTCAGTTCAGTGACCTGTGGAATGCACTGTATTCAGTTGTAGCTGATACAAGTACAGTCGGCGAAAAAGCCGGCGGACAGAATTATGCGGTCGCTCTTTACAGAGAAATCGCAAATCAGATTTCTGAAAATATCAGCCGTTTCAGAAATGACGGTGTATCACTGGATCAAATGAGAAATGCTCTTGATCTGGCGGCACAGTATGTCAATGCTGTTACCCCTGATGATAAGAACAGAACACTGATTGAACAGACAAGACAGGCAATTGATTCTGGAAACAAGGCATTTGCAAGCTACTCGGGTACGAGAGCGCAGAACTAAAGGAGGAGGCTGATATGAGCGGAGAAGGAATTATCGGATTATATTCCACCGGCTTCACTGTCAGTATGGTCATCGCCATACTCGGTGCAATCTGCAGTGTCGGGCTGTTCTTCCTGTATGACATTAAAACGGTATTTCTGGTCAGAACCGGAAGAGCTCAGAAGCTTTCTGAAAAAAGAATCGCTGAGCGTAATGAAGCAACGAGCAAACTGAAAGCTGATTATTCATTTGAATATGACAGCACAAGTAACCTGAGATCCGGCAGACGAGGCAGAAAAACCTCGAAAACAGCTGCACAGACCGGCGTAACTGCAATACAGAATCAGCCGGCACCAAGTACTGCACCAGCACCTGCTGTGGAAGAAACAACATTGCTGCAGGTCATCAAAGAGGAAAATCCAGCATCAGCCGGTTCTATACCGGTTACCGATGGTACAACCACCTACCCGTTTACTCCGAGGCAGGGATTCAAGGTTATTGAGAATATCCTGGTAATCCACACCCACGAAGTGGTGGACTGATGTTTTATATAAAACAGCATTGAAATATCTGTTTGGAAGGAGATATGAAATTATGCGTAACAAGGGAAAGAAAGGAAAGACATCTATCACAAGTAAGCTTCTGAATGTCATGATCGCGGCAACTCTGGCATTCCAGCCTGTGTTTAACAGCACAGGTCTGTTTGCTATTACAGCAAAAGCTGAAGGCGAAGAACCGGAACTTGTTCCGGCAACAATGCGGGAAACAAATCCTGTAGAACAGCCGAGTGAGGATCCTGTAGTGACACCCGATCCTACAGAACAGCCTGTATTGGAAGAGCCCGCTCCCGAAACACCTGAAGAACCGGCACCCGAAACACCTGCGAGTCCCGATCCTGAGACCCCAACAGAACCTGAACCGGGAACACCTGAAAATCCGGCACCCGAAACACCTGCGAATCCCGATCCTGAGACCCCGACAGAACCTGAGCCAGAAACTCCTGAAAATCCTGAACCCGGAAATCCTGCAAACCCTGACCCTGCAAAGCCGGATCTTGAAGGAGTTATGGAAATCAAGGTTGAGCAGCCTGCACGTAACAGCAATACATTCAAGTTTACAATCAAGGTTGTTAAGGATGGAGTTTATTCTTATCAGTATCTTGTAAATAATTCAAAAGATTCTGCTGACTGGTCAACAGTAACAGAAACTGAAATTCTCCCGGACGGTGAGAAGACTGAAAAAGACATTATTGTTGAGAATAAAGAAAACGGAACATATTATGCTCACTTAAGATATTGGTTAGGTGAGGATCCTTATACCGAGGGAACTACAACAAAAGAACTGACTTCTGATGAAGTTGTTGTTGATGTTGATAAAGAAGCTCCTGTACTGACTGTAAACGGCGGCGAAGACATCAAATTCAATAAAGAAGAAGGAACTTTTGATATTACTGCTGAAGATAAGAATATTATCAAATCACTTTCATTAAAGGTCTTTAAAACAGCAGAAAGCACAGAGGAACTTCTCCCGGTACTTGAAAATCAGGAAATCGAAAGCAAGGAAGCAAAATCATTCACATGGACTGTATCCAGTGAAGATCTTTCCGGACTTGAAGACGGTACTTATGTACTGAAAGTCAGAGCAGTCGATGAATTCAATAATATCTCTGATTATACAGTATCTGCGAATCTGACAATTGACACAGTCGTACCTGAAATTGTCAAGGTCACTCCTGAGCTGACAGAGCAGAAGGACACTGAAGATAAGCAGCACGCAGAAGCAAAACTGACAGTTGAATTCAACGAAGCAGTCAAGGATATTAAGGTAAACCCTGATTATTCTGAAGCTGAAGATGTTGAAATTACTGTTGAGAATGAAGGCAACACATATACATACACTTACAAATTCTTGGGAACAGAGAATACTGTAGAAGACTATACGATCAGTTCAATTTCTTTTGCAGATCTCTTAGGAAATGCAGGTGAAGTCTACAATGTTGAAAATTGTACAGTTACTGTTGACCGCGCAGCACCGGTGCTGAAATCTGTTGAATCCAGAAGCGAAAAATACAACGAAATCTATACATTTGTATTGGAAGATGTGTCTGAAATTGATAGGGATAACGTTAAAGTGTATTTTCCCAGAATAATCATGGACGACACTGTTTATGAAAAATATGATGAATCATACGAGCTGAATGAAGAAACAGGTTTATACACATATACATTCAAAATTCGTGTGTCACCCTATGTAAGTGGCCACCTGCGCATTGATGGACAGGATATCTTCGGAAATAAATTTACTGAAGAACTTGCTGAAGTGCTTCTTGAAAGTGATAAGCCTGTCGTAACGCTGGTAGAAGAAAGCAGCACTGAAATTGGAAAATTACTGAATAAACAGACAATTGTTCTGAAAGTAAGTGACAAATATGATGAAAGAAAATCTTCAGGATTGCAGTCATGGACTTGGCAGCTCTTTGATCAAAATGGAAATCCTGTTAACAATCTCACTGAAAAGAAGACGTACAGAAAGCATGACAATGTAACAGAGGCTGAGATTAAGATCAGTCTTGATGCATTCAATAACAAATTCGGTGCTCCGCTTGACGGGGAATATACCTTAAAAGTATTTGCAAAAGACTATCGTGAAAATGAAAACGAACCTTTTGAAATCAAGGTCAACCTTTCTGATGCGATTCCTACAGTAACAATCTCTCCTGAACCTGAATATGATGAAGATGGTAAGCCGTCACTTCATATCAACGGAAAACAGGTATTCACCCTCAAATTCAATGCAGGTGAAGGTTCCAACGGATCGAAACCCGAACTCGAAAATATTGCTTATTTATTCAAGGGCATTGACGGTGAGTTAGGCGATGACTTTAAAAATGAAGAATTTGCCGAAGGCGAAGATAAAACAGTCAAAGAAATTACTGTCAGTATGGATGCTGACGAGTTCAAGTATCTTAAGACAGGTGAATTGAGAGTTGCTCTCAATGCACTCAATACAGCAGGCAATTCAATGGAGGAAGAAGTATATAAGTATTTCTACGATAATACTCCGCCTTCAGCAGAAATTACCTATACTGATCCGTCAAGAGTAGAAAAAGCAACTGATACAACTGCTGAAACATATTTCTATGGTATTGGTGCTGACAGCAAGATCAACATTGAAATTGACGAACCGCATCTTAAGACAGTTCTGATTACAGTTCATGCTGAAACAGCAGAAGGCAGTGAAGACATTGAATTCAGTGAAATCACTGATAACAAGTTCGAATATGTCATGGAAGAAGATGGAATCTATACTGTTTCCATCGATGCTGAAGACTATGCCGGCAACAGACTCGGCAAAGTAGTCGAAGCAGGCGAAGAATGCAAGACTGATGAAACACAGGCAGCATATGACGGCAAGATCGTTCTTGTTAAAGATACAAAGGCTCCGGAAGTTGTAATTGCTTATTCAGATGCAATCGATGATTATCTGGATGCTGAAAAAGCTCTGTATTACGGCAGCAACAATAAAGCTGCAGATGTTACATTCACATTCACGGATGTACATCCCGGCACATATGATCTGAACAAGGATGTTGTATTCCTTTACAGAAACGACAAGCTGATCTGGAACGATGATGCTGATCATAAAGTATCTTATAAGCCGCTCACATTTGATGACGGTGAATACTCTTATGATGTTCTCGGTTCTGAAGAAGATGACCGTGCAGGAACAACTGACCGTGCCGGCAATAAGGCAATTGTCAAGGAACAGATCAATGGCGGTGAAGCTGGTAAGGTCGTGGTAGAAAAGATTATCGTCGACCGCACAGCTCCTGTTGCAAAGATCACATTCAACGCTCCGCATGCAACCGCAGATAACAGAGATTACTACGGTGCAGCTGAAAAGGAAATCACAGCTTCATTCGAAATTACAGATGTTCACTTCGACTATGACAAGCTGAAGTATGGATATAACTCAACAGTTATCAATGCTGAAACAACTTATGACCAGGCAACAGTTGACTGGAAAGATCCTGATCAGAAATTCAGCGAAGAGGATGCTGATGAAAAAGGCACAACACTCAAAAAGACATTAAGTCTGACTGATGACGGTGTTTACAGAGTCATGATCAAGGGTACTGACAAAGCAAATAACAGCATTGTCGTAACCAGTGAATCCAAGGATATGAACGTTTCCAACGGCGGCTTCCAGTCTGTTCTGAAAGTTCTGGATAAGGTTATCAGTTCTGAAGCAACAATTCAGAATCCGAACGGCTTTGAATACTTCAAAGTGAATTCCGCAGGCATTGTCACACCTGAAAATCCGAATGTATACCGTGCAGAAAAATCAGCATTGATTTCCATGTATGCAGTCGGCGAAAAGTCACCGTATAAGATGAACTATGAGATTCACTCAAGTATTCTGGACAAGAATATCACTGATAAACAGAATCAGTTCGGCTTTACCAATATGAGCAAAGAACTGAGTGAAGACCAGGTATTCAATATTGTTACTGTGGTTATCGAAGACCGTGCCGGTAACATTGCAACAATCGGCGAACAGACAAATATCTATCTGGATACTTCCATGCCTTCATCCGACCGTTCCAAGCCGGTAGCTTCTGTTAAGACAAGTTCTGCAATCACAGCAAGAAATGCAGACGGAAGAGACCTGTTCGGCGCAGATGTAACACTCGATCTCTCAGTATTCGATCCGAATGCAAGTGCCGAGAATCCGACCAGCTCAGGATTAAAGAATGTTTATTACGAAGTCAAGGCTGACGGTGTGACAGTACAGAGCAACACTGAAGCTGACGGCAACATCAATAATCCCAAGCAGTATGACTGGAACAGAAGAATCACTGTCACAAATGACACGAATGATATTGAATTGATACTGTATGCATATGACAATGCAGGCAATATCTCCAATACCATCACATATAAGTTCGCGATCGATAAGACAGCACCTGAGATCACGATTACTTATGACAATAACGATGCTCAGCATGAAAAATACTTCAAAGCAACACGTATTGCCACAGTAAGAATCGAAGACCGCAACATTGATGTCTCCAAGATTCATATCACAACTCAGGGAACTCAGTCAGGCTGGAGCGCTCCGACAGCTAATGGCAGCGGTGTAGGAAATAACGACGTTCGCACATGCACAATCACATATGCGACAGACGGTGACTACACACTTGAAGTTACAGGTGCCGATGCAGTCGACCATACAGCAAATGTTCACTACGAAGGTGTTGCTCCGAGAGACTTTACAATCGATAAGACAGCTCCTGTGATCACTGTGACATTCAACAACAATGACGTCCGCAACGGCAAGTACTATAAGGAAGCTCGTATTGCTACTGTTTCAATCAATGAGCATAACTTCCTTGCCAATGAAGTGAATATTGCTACTCAGCAGAATATCCAGCGTGGTACAACAGCTTCACCTGCACCGAGCGGATTCTCAAACAACGGAGATATTCACAATGCAACAATGAACTATAACCAGGATGGTAATTTCTCGTTCACTGTTGATTATACAGATATGGCAGGAAACCCTGCACAGACAGTAAATATCTCTGAATTTGTCATTGACCAGACAGCACCGACAGTCAAGTTTGACGAAGCTACAGTCAGAGAGAATCTGGCAACTGCCGGAGACATCGCACCGAGTGCAATCTTCGATGATACCAACTTCTCCGGTGACCTTGTTAACTTCATTCTGACAGGTGCAAGAACAAATGAGCACGATGTCATCTTCGCTAAGAACTTCAACCAGTTCGGCGGAACAATCACATACAACAACTTCGCAGTTGTAAAAGAAAACGATGATGTTTACACACTTGTTGCTACGATCGAAGACCTCGCCGGCAACAAGGCTGACACAGAAATTCACTTCAGTGTCAACAGATTCGGTTCAACATTCGACCTGAATGACGATGCTGACACAATGGCACTTGTATCTGGCTATTATGCACAGCAGCCGGGCAGTGTATTCGTCCGTGAAATCAATGTCAACAGCCTGACAGAACATTCAGTCACTGTTAACAGAGACGGTACAAACATCCTGCTGAAGGAAGGTACTGATTACAAGCTGACAGAAATGAACTGGAACGGCGGCAAGCAGTATGTATATGAAATCTTCGCATCCGTATTCGAGAAGGAAGGTTCATATTCAATCACTGTTCAGTCAGTCGATACTGCAGGAAATATCAACACCAACAGCTCTGTCCACAGAAATGAAGGTATTACAGACTTCCCTGTCAGATTCGCAGTCGACAGAACATTGCCTGTCAACAACATCACTGAACTTGCAGCAGACAGACTGAATCGTATCTCAGCCGCAAGTAAAGAGTTTGAAGCTGATATCACAGATAACATGGCTCTGTCAAAGATTGTCATTACAATCGACGGCAACGAAGTATTCAACAAAGATGGAAAAGCTCTTGCTGATTATCTGAAATCCAATAACAGCAAAGTCTACTTCACAGCTGATGCTTCCGGCAGCCCTCAGACAATCTCCATCAAGTCATATGACGGAGCAGGCAATGAATCTGAAACAACTGAATACAGAGTCCTTGTTTCAGACAACGCTCTCGTTCAGTACTACTACAACACACCGCTGTTTGTCGGATCACTTGGCGGTCTTGCAGCAGTGATCTTCGGTATTCTGATTGCAGCAAAACGCAAGAAGGAAAACGAAGAGGAAACAGCTGAATAAATCAATATCGCCTCGACATAGTACTGATAATGAACCATTAAACAGACACGCTATTGCAGGCAGACTACAATAGCGTGTCTTTTCTGAAAGGATATATATGATCAAGCAGAATGCAATTCTAAACGGAATGTACAAAATCAGCCACGTCATCGGCAAGGGCGGTACGGGGGTTGTTTATCTTGCCTGGCATATGAATCTTCAGAAATACGTTGTCATCAAACAGCAGTTTCTGCGCAATCTGGATGAAACCGCTCTGCGCAAGGAAGCAGATATTCTGAAAAATCTTCATCATCAATATCTGCCGCAGGTTTATGACTTCTTCATTTATGAAGGAACCGTATGCACTGCAATGGATTATATCGATGGCGTTGATCTGGAGAAGTATCCTCCCGGCATCCAGAATCTCAGTGAACAGCAGATTACGACATGGCTGAGACAGATGGCAGATGTGCTCGGATATCTTCATTCAAACAAACCGCCGGTCATTCACAGTGACATCAAGCCAGCCAATGTGATCATTACCAGACAGAACAATATCTGCCTGATTGATTTCAACATTTCTGTAGTTGAGGGACGTGCAAGAGTACAGGGATACAGTGAGAACTATGCATCCCCTGAGCAGGTTATCTTTGCTCAGCAGATCATTTCCGGAAGAGAACCTGAATTCGATCTGGATACAGCCACAGATATCTACAGTACCGGCGCAATGTTCTACACACTGATGTCCGGAAGAAAACCGGTATCTACACAGCTCAATACACCTTTGACGCAATTAAGAACAGGCTATTCAGAAGAACTGTGTTCTCTGGTTGATCAATGTATGGCCTGGAATCGGGATAAACGGTTTAAAAACGGAAACCAGCTGAAAAAAGCAATTGATTCCCTGAAGAAGAGAAGTTCTGAATACCGGAATGCACTGATGATGAATATTGTTTCACTGGTCTTCAGTCTGGGGATGATCGGTGCCGGAATCTTCTGTATTATTCACGGCACACAGCTCGAAAGACTCGGTAATTTTAATCGGGAATATGCCGAATTCAGCAAAGAAGTGGAATCAGGTGATTATGAAAATATCACAAATACCGGTTTATCCATTCTGAATAATGAGTCATACCGGTCCATCCTTGAAGACAGTACTGAAAAAGCGGATATTATGCATGCGATCGGTGATGCTGAATATGCAAAAGAAGATTATTCATCCGCTTCTTATTATTACAATGAAGCTTTAAAGCTGAAAGAAAGCGCTTACTTCTATCTGGATTACGCGATGGCTTCACTCATGAATTCTGATACATCAACAGCTCAAAGTGCTCTTTCAAAAGCACAATCCTACGGTGCGGACAATGCTTCTGTGAATCTCATCAATGCCGGAATATCCTATAAAAACGGTGATCCTGATACAGCGTTGAATAGCATTCAGCAGGCTGTACAGCAATCAGGAGATGTTCAGCTGCTCTCATCTGCTTATGATCTGGCAATTAAAATCGAAGAAGAACGCAGCAAATATTCCGAAGCTGTCAGATGGGCTAAGGAGTGCATTGAAAAAACCGGTGATATCAACATGGAGCGTAAGCTTGCAGCACTTTATATGGAAGCCGCTTCTGATGCGAGACTATCTGCAAGTCAGAAAAAAACATATGCAGAAAATGCAAGAAATCAGTATCAGAAGCTCACATCCTCTCTGAAAGCAAATGAATCAGATTATCTCAATCTGGCAATTGTCCTTCAATATATGGGCAGATATGAGGAAAGTCTGATACCGCTGCAGCATCTGTATCAAAACAACAGAAATGATTTCCGTATCAGCATGTATATGGCATTTGCATATGCTGAGATGAATCAGGAATCAGAAAGCAGAAAATACGCAATGGAAGCGTTTGATCTGTACACGGGCAGTTCCGGAACAGTTATTGATGAGTATGCACTAAGCAAACTCGAAGAGATTAAAAAGGGATGGTAAGCAATTATGAATACGTGGATGATTTTAGGAATTGTTCTGATCGCTGCCGGCATCTTATCATTGATTGTTTTCCAGATTATATTTTCAAACAAAATGAAGAGCATTTTAAAGGAGTAGAAGTATGAGATGTCCGAGATGTAATTATGAAGCCGGAAATGAAACGATATGTCCTAAATGCGGAATGCCGCTCATACCTTTCAGCAATGAGCCGACAACCATTATTGCGCCGCAGAAAACAGGCATGTCAACAAAGCGAATGGAGAGATTTGAAAAGTATCTGATCGCGATCATGATTCTTCTTTTCGGAATCTTTCTGCTTGAGGTGATTCAGACAGGAATCTTATTGTTCTGAGGTGAGGTGGAAATAATATGAAGAACAAAAAAACACTGACTTACATGATCGGGGGAAGCTTCGCAATTATTGCAGTTGTAGCAGCGATTGTCATCTCCTATCTGCTGGCTCCGGCAAATGTCTATGCAAGACAGATCTCTGCAGCAGAAAAGTATCTTGAATCCGGAGATTATTCAAATGCCATTCTTGCTTATCAGGATGCGATTGAACAGGATCCTGACAGTGTCGATGCTTATGCAGGTCTTGCCAATGTTTATATTACACGCAGCGAAAATGACAACGCAATCGATCTCTTGAGAAGAGGTGTTGCCCGTACAAACAGCCCGAGACTGAGATACATGCTGAATATGCTGCTGCCGCAGGATACATCAGAACCTACAGATATGAAAACAGCCGAAACAGCTTATCTTGATACTGCAACGATGGAAGTCATGGGCAGCTACAGCTATGCCGACTATCTGTCAAGATACGGACTTGCCAATAAACAGGGAAATCGTGACGGAAGTGTTACATGTACTTTCACAGGTCTGGATGCTCAGGTAACATTCTCCAATACAGCTTCACAGCCTGATGTTGTCAGCGCAACAGTTGTCAACTCAAATGCAATTCCGACATCCATCGTATTTACGAATGCGCTTCAGATTTTCGGTGTGAATGATTACATCACATATCAGACACTCGAAACACTGCATCTGACAAATCTTCATATCGATGATCATCCTGTATGGAACAAGGCAGTCGTATTTGAAGAAAAGAATGTACGTGTCATGATCCAGTCTGATGCGAACGGAACTATTTCCGCCGGTGCACAGAATGAATTTGCACCTCTGAAAGCAAACGAAGAAAATGCAGCAAATGTAAATCGTGCAACATCAACCGGCTTCATCAAAGATGCACAGACAAACGCGAGTGTTGCAGGTGCACACCTGATTGTCAGAGAAGGAAGCAATCAGAGCGGTGAAGCAGTTGAAGAAGTCGATGTAGGCGCCTATGGTGAATATGAATTCAATGTTGAACCTGGTGAATATACGGTCGAAGTTGTTGCCAATGGATATACAACAGTATTCGTGCCCGTTTATATCGGTGCATATGAAGGAACTCACAACCAGGATATCATTCTTTCGAAAACTGTCGGTACAGGTGAAGCAAGAATCGTTCTGACATGGAGTTCTTCACCGAGAGACCTTGACTCTTATCTTGTCGGTACTCTTGATGACGGTACAAATGTCTTCACAAGTTTCTATAATCAGAAATCCGGCAGCAATGCAGAACTTGATATTGACAACACTTCAGGATATGGACCTGAAACAACAACAATCTATAACCTGAACGGAAAATTCAGATTCCTGGTACTTGACTATACAGGTTCCGGTGCAATGAGCAGAAGCGGTGCGACTGTCACTGTTTATCTGCCTGATCAGCCGGTACAGACAATTCAGATCAACACCGGTATCACCGGAAACGTCTGGAGTGTCGTTGAGATTGATCACGGTCAGCTGAGCATTGCTAACGGCGGAAATGTCTGGGGCCTTGCAGCATCAGACACCTCAACAACTCTGAACTGATCAATAAACTGACGCAGTACAAAAACCTAATGGATTTTAGCTTACTTAAAAAAGAGCGGAGGAACCGAACATGAAAATTTTATTACAGATTATTTACATTGTAATCGCAGCAGCGGTTCCTTCGCTGTGTGCTGCGGTCCTGTTACTGAAGCCGGAAGCACGCAGAAGCATTACGAGGCATCCGGCTCGCATCAAAAAGAAAAACACTGATCTGCCACTGGAACCAATAGGTGGATACTGGTCAGTCGTATTGCAAAATGAACAGACAAATCACAGCTATAAAAAGATTTTCCGCAGAAGACTGCTGCTCGGCAGAAGAGTTGACAATCAGGAATATACGGGGGTTTTGTTTCTTGATACTGATTCAGCAATTTCAAGGCAGCAATGTGAAATAGTGGTAACCGGAGAAGGACTTGTTCTGAACAATCTTTCTTTATCCAATCCGACGCAGCATAACGGTTATTCCGTAAACAGGCCTGTTTTTCTGAAAAGAGGGGATGATATAACAATCGCTGGTAATCACTATATTGTTCAGTCGATCAGTCCCGAACCTACCTACACAGAGTAAATTGAGGTACTTATGGGAGTAGAAGTCATACTGGGGTTTACGGCTGGCATTGCAGTAGTTGCTTTTGGATTCTATCTGATTTTCCGCAACAGCAGCAAGCGTAAAGCAAAAAGACTAAATGAAGCATCGGCAAGGCTTGTAAAAGAAAAATATCTTAACAAGCTGATTTCCGGTGAACAGAACAGAGCGTTAACGGGACAGAAAAAGTTGCTGATCAAATTGTCCTGGAATGAACACGGAAAACAAGAGTTTGTAGTCGATCCTTCTGAAGAAATCTGCTTTGGAAGAGATGAGAAGAATCAAGTTGTTGTTAATTATGAAAAAGTTTCATCCGTTCACTGCCGGATTCTTCTGAATCGCGGAAATCTGTATCTGCAGGATATGAATTCACTGAACGGAACATTTCTGCTCAGAAACGGAAAGGTTTACAGAGTGTGGAATATGACAGCTCTTTTAAACGGAGACGTGATTCAGATCGGCGATGTCCAGTTTACGGTCAATCCGTTCTATTTCGATATGAGGGGGATCTGATTCGATGCTGCTGATTGTTTATAACAAAAAAACATGTAAAGAGATCATGCTTCCCAGAGTGTTCAACTCTGATTTTTCTGTTTATCTCGACAAATACGAATACAGTCTGAATGACTCACTTTTATTAAAATTTGAAAACAACTCGGATAACTGGATACTTCATAATTCTCCCGATTATTCGATCAAATATCAGCATAACTATGAAGTAAATCATATTCTGAAAGAAGAAGATCTGATTGTCATTGATACCGGTCACGGAGACAGTCTGTTTCTGCTTGTGGCAATGAAGACAAGATCATTTCAGCTCCTGGAAAAATATGATATTTCAAGACATACGAAAATTACGGTCGGAAAGAATGACGAAAATACAATCGTATATGACTTTATGAGATTGATATCCAGTTTTCATGCAGCTCTTGTAAAAAACGGCAGAGGCTGGACCTTGATTGACCAAAGCTCAAACGGTATTTTCAAAAATCATCGCAGACTGCCGAAGCAGTGCGAGCTGAAATTCGGAGATCATCTTGAAATGTTCGGTCTGCATATCATTTTTATGGACTCAACATTGCTTGTCGGCAGTACGTGCGGTAAATTGCGTGTTTCTTCTTCTTTAACGAAAATTTCAATTCCTGAAATTGTGGAACATGATGATCTGTTTGAAGATGATACGGTTGTTTACTTTAACCGCTCGCCGCGTAAAATTCCTTTTATTTATACAAATGAAATTAAAATCGAAGATCCGCCTGCACCGAAAGTTCAGAAAGATAAACCGACATATATGGTGATCGGACCTGCTTTCTCTATGGCAATTCCGATGACTCTGGGTATGCTGTTAGCTGCCAGGGGCGGGGCTTTTATGTTGACAGGATTGATTACAGCAATCGGCTCAGCGATTATCGGTGCTTTCTGGGCGTATGCTAATATGCGCTATTCGAAAAAAGAAATTGTTGAAGATGAAAAGCAGAGATTCAATGCATATTCCAATTACCTGATCGAAGTGGCAAATGCAATCCGCAGTCAGTATATGCATAACACAAATGCCTTGAATCAGATCAACCCTTCGATTGAACATATATTGAGATTCAATTTCAAGTCATCCGAACTTTGGACCAGAAGTATGACTCACAGTGATTTCCTCAATGTCAGAATCGGCAGCGGTCAGCAGCCGTTCCAGGTGCCTGTCACTGTTTCTCAGAAGAAATTCTCTTTGGTCAATGACTCATTGATCGATAAGCCTGCTGAAATCGCCAATTCCTTCAGAATGCTGCAGAATGTACCGGTTACCGTTGATCTGATGCAGCATCGTCTGATCGGTCTGGTTGGCGGTCCGCATAAATTCGGCGGACTGGATATGATGCATACACTCACCGCTCAGATTGCCGCATTTCATACTTATACCGATGTGAAGCTTGTCTATCTCTTCGATGAATCTGACAGAAATTATCTGAATGCATGGGAATGCATGAGATGGTTCCCGCATACATGGTCTGAAAACCACTCAACGCGTTTCCTTGCCGGCAACAGCATTGAACGGAGAGATGTACTTTTTGAATTGACAAATGTCATCAGAAACAGAGCGGAAGAAGCTTCACAGATCGGCCAGAAGAAGGTGATTCCGAGGCCTCATTATGTCATCTTTGTTTCAGATCCTTCTCTGATTGAAGGAGAGATGATTCAGAGATACATCTATAACGCTTTGCCGGAATATGGCATCACTACAATTCTGATGGTCGAAGAAGTATCGCAGCTTCCGAATGAATGCACATATATCGTCCAGAATACAGGTCATGCAAGATGCATTTACAGCACGATGACGCAGGCTTCAGGCTATCAGTATTTTGTACCGGATATCATCAGAGAGTCACAGATTGAACGATACGGTGTCACCCTCGCAAATATCAAAATCCGTGAAACTGAAACAACAAGCGAAATTCCGGATCGTCTTTCATTCCTTGAAATGTACAACGTCAACGATGTCAGAGATCTGAATGTCGCAGACAGATGGCGTAAAAACCGTACATTCCAGTCGATGCGTGCTCTGATCGGCCGTAAGGCAGGAAATGCGGACTGCTATCTGGATATCCATGAAAAATTCCACGGACCTCACGGTCTGATTGCAGGTACGACAGGTTCCGGTAAGTCTGAAACACTGCAGACTTACATCCTTTCACTTGCCGTTAACTTCTCTCCTGAGGATGTTTCGTTCTTTATCATCGACTTCAAGGGCGGCGGAATGGCGAACCTCTTCGAAGATATGCCTCATCTTGCCGGTCATATTTCCAACCTTTCCGGCAACCAGATTCAGCGTGCGATGATTTCAATCAAATCTGAAAACATGAGACGTCAGCGTATTTTCGCTGAATACGGTGTCAATAACATCAACCTCTATACACAGCTTTATAAGAATCATGAAACCAATATTCCTGTATCACATCTGTTCATTATCATCGATGAATTTGCAGAATTGAAACGCGAACAGCCTGAATTCATGTCAGAACTCATTTCTGTTGCCCAGGTCGGTCGAAGCCTTGGTGTTCATCTGATCCTCTCCACACAGAAACCAAGCGGTACAGTCGATGACAACATCTGGTCAAACTCCAGATTCAGATTATGTCTGCGTGTTCAGGACAGACAGGACTCCATGGATATGCTTCACAAGCCTGATGCTGCCTTCCTGACTCAGGCAGGCAGATGCTATCTGCAGGTCGGCAATGATGAGATCTATGAGCTCTTCCAGTCCGGTTACAGCGGTGCAATCTATTCTTCCAAGCGCAAGGAATCTGATGATATTGCACTGATTAACAGAAACGGCAAAGCCTATGTCTTCCCGACTGTAGCAAATACAGAAGGCAAGAATACAAAAATCCGTCAGAAAACAGAACTTGAGGCAGTTATTGAACATCTGCGTGTCATCAGCGAATCTCAGCATTATCAGAAGAGTGCCCAGCTCTGGCTGCCGGTACTCGGCAAATCCATTCTCTGGAATACACTTGTTGAACCGAATTCATATTTCAACGGCAGGCAATG
Organism: Erysipelotrichaceae bacterium; assembly: GCA_030525525.1. Taxonomy (GTDB): domain Bacteria; phylum Bacillota_I; class Bacilli_A; order Erysipelotrichales; family Erysipelotrichaceae; genus Bulleidia. Next base: position 54,148 of record JAUNEN010000004.1, on the reverse strand, counting down.
GCTTGATCCGGCAGGTGATCTTGAAGCCACCGTCGGTCTTTATGACGATCCGCACAATCAGGTTCAGGCTCCTTTGAACGTGAATATCACCGAGAGCGGCCATCTGGCAGTACTGGGCGGTGCTGTGACAGGTAAGAGTACATTCATTCAGACGCTTGTCTATGGGCTCATGATGAAGTACTCACCGAAGGTATTGAATATGTACCTTCTGGATTACAGCTCACATAAGCTTGTTTCATTTGAAAAAGCACCGCATGTCGGCGGTGTTGTCACCGATGAGAATGAAGACAGAATCGATAAGTTCTTTACGATGATTACAGCAATCATGGAAGAAAGAAAGAATCTTCTCAAAGGCGGTTCCTTTACAGAATATATCCAGGCCAACGGAAGAGTTCTTCCGGCAATCCTGGTGGCTCTTGATAACTTTGAATCTTTCCGTGAAAAGACGGATGACAGATATAACGATCTGGTACTGCAGATTGCCCGTGAAGGCATTTCCCGCGGAATCTATCTGGTTGTATCTGCTTCGGGATTCGGAATTTCAGCAATCCCGACAAGAATCGGTGACAACATCAAGACTGCAATTTCACTGGAACAGCAGGATAAGTTCAAATATATGGATGCACTCCATATTACGCATCTTGACCTTCTGCCTGAATCCAATATCCGCGGACGCGGACTTGCCAGTGTCAATGACAGAGTTCTTGAATTCCAGACTGCTCTGCCGGTTGAAGCACCGGATGATTTCAACCGCGGTGAAAAGCTGAAGGAAATCTCGGAAACAATGGCAGATGCATGGCATGGCCCGACTGCAAGAAAGATTCCTGAAATCCCGGCTGAGCCGACTCTTGAGCTCATCGAACAGGACGAAAGATATATGCAGCAGATTGCAGACAGGAATATGCTGCCGTTTGCATACAGAAAAGAAGATGCATCGATCTGCAGCTTCGATCTGCGTCATAACTACTGCTCCGTTATTCTCGGCAGAAAGAGAACAGGCAAGACGAATGTTCTCAAGCTTTTGATTCATGCCGCAATGCTGAAGAAAGGCGAGATTATCGTTGTTGAAAAACCGGAAGGCTATGGTGAGCTCAAAGCGATCTGTGAAGCGGCAGGCGGCAGATATGTTGACAGCACTGCAGCGCTTTACAAGTATTTCGGTGAGCTGCTGCCTGAGTTTGCACGCAGAAACAAGATCAAGCGTTCACTCCTTGAAAAGGGATTGGATGAGCTTTCAATTGCCGAAGAGATGATGAAGGAAAAACAGATCTTCATCTTTATCGCAGATATGAAGCAGTTCATGGAAATGATCTATCACCACGAAATCGAAGTCGGCAACATGTCCGGATTCTTTGAGAATATCTCCGAAAAGGGAAGCCTGCACAACATCTATATGTTTGCCTCTGAAAATCAGGATGATCATGCAGGACTAATGGCATATAAGGCATACAACAACTTCGTCAGTGCGAAGAAGGGCGTCTATACCGGCGGAACTCTGACAAATCAGAAGATCTTCAACTTCCAGAACATCCCTTATGCAGAGCTTTCAAAACCTCTGAAAAAGGGTGTCGGATATATTTCTGATGATTATGAAGAGGCAGCCGGCAATCAGATTGTCATACCGTTAGTGAGGATGAAAGTATGATCGTAATGCTGATATCGGAAACCAGTGAAAAAGAAGCTTCCGCACTTTATCGGGTGGCAAGAGACAAAGCAGCCATTTATACCGAAGAAAAGTGGGACTGGATTTACTGCAACACAATTGAAAAACTCAATGAACAGCTTGAGGCGGAAACACCGGTTGATATGTACTGTCTCGATATCACGATGAAGAACGCGATTGAAGTTATCATCAAGCTGCGTAAGAACACACCGGATGCATACATGATTCTGATCGCTGAACCGAGAATCTCACCGCTTGTCTATATGAGACCGTCCATTCACGCAGAATCATTGATGCTTAGACCGCTTTCAATGAGCCAGATTCAGTCTGTGCTTGATGAAGCTGTTTCACAGATGGCAGACCGCCTGCAGCAGGGAACTGAAAATACATTCACCGTTGAATGCAGAGGGGAAAAGAGCCGTTTCTACTATCATCAGATTGCTTATTTTGAGGCAAGGGAAAAGAAGGTATTCCTGAATACAGGTGATGAAGAATACGGTTTCAGCGATACATTGGACAGATTAAACGAAGAGCTTGATGACATGTTTATCCGAGTCCACAGAAGCTTCCTTGTCAACAAAAAGAAGATCAGAAATATCTATCTTTCCCAGAACCGGATGGTTCTGGACGATGATGTTGAGATCCCTCTTGCAAGATCTTACAAACCTGCAATCAAAGAATTTATGGAAGGGAGGAAAGAAGATGATCGAAGCAAATCTCAAAAGCTGGATTCTATCCTTTGACGAACTGCGTGTACTTCTGTTCTCCCTGGGGTTTGATAAAAATGAAGGCATTTTGATGAATGAAAAGACATTCACGGAAAGCGAAGTTCTCCTCAGTCTTCATCATCTGACACAGAAAAATCTGCTCAGCGTGCATGAAGAAAGTTTCGAAATTATCCCTGAATTGAAAAAGTATCTGACAATCATCGGAAATCCTGAATCAACTCAGGTAATTTCCGGTGAAGACGGCAGAGAATACTTTGTTTATTTCGGAAATGAAGCAGCTGCCGTCACAGAGCGCTACTGGCAGAGAAAAGATGCAATCCGGATTACCGGTATGCCGCTTGAAGCTTACAGAGAATGGAGGCAGAGCATTTTATGATCATTATCAATGTTGAAGTTCCTGTTCTTGATAAAAAATACGACGTCAGGGTCAATGAAACTGTTCAGCTTGTAAAGATCAGAAATGAACTGATCGATCTGATCTGCAGAGAAGAACAGTGTCAGGTTGAAGGAGATCGGAACAGATTTCTTTTCTACGATGTCAATTCACATAGAATGCTTGATCTTTCTTTGTCTGCATATGAAAACAATCTTAAAACCGGTCAATCGGTGATTCTTGCCTGAAACAGCAGAATGTGAGGAAACAAATATGATAGATAAAGACAGACGTGACAAACTTCTGGCTCTGATCACTCAGACTGAAACTGTTATTGATCATATCGATTCAGATCAGAAAGAACTGTTAAGTGCGGTTATGATCATTCAGACAATCAATCAGGATATCCGTACAGCATGCCGTATTTCAGAACAGAGCGAAGCACTGCTTTTAGAAAAGGCTGAGCGGATCAGGAGAATGTATGATGGAGAATAAATATCTTGCCGATCAGGCAGAAGAATTAAATACTCTTCTGACTCAGATGACGGATTTACTGGATGAAGAGATGTTCGATGATATCCGGGAAAGAGCTGCTGAAGCAAAAGATTTACTGAGCCGAGTCATTTCGGAATATGGAACCGAACAAGCAGATAACAGCTTTAGACTCTATTGATTTGAGGATATGCCTATGAAAAAAGACAAAGAAGAATTAATGGCAGAATGCCTTCAGAAATACAGAGAGATTGATGAAATGATCACTTCAGGCTGGAAGGACGAAGCAGGAAAGCTGATTCATCTGATCACCGCTGAAGAATGCAGCAAAATCGAAAAGTATATTGCAGTCTGTCAGGAGAAAGAAGATGAGTGAGTACATCCTGTTAGGGCTGATTGCAATCAGTTTGATTGCTGCACTTGCGTACTTCCTGATCAGACGGAAAAACAGTCAGACAGTGGAAGAACGGCAAGGTCAGCATATCTTTGTAACGAATGGCGTTGATCTGAAAACTTTGCTTTACGGAAGAAGGAAAGGCGACCACTTTGATACTGGACAGCTTAATGACGGGACTGTAATGGTCAACGGAAATGCAACACCCGTCTGTACAATTGTTCTTACCAATACGATGACAGCCATGGAGTATCGGAAATCGTTCAATACAGAAGTTTATATTGGCCGTGTGAAGACCGGTGATTCTCATGAAAAAAAGATCATTATCGAAGGGGATCCAAAGATTTTGGCAACACATTGCCGCCTCAGTTATCAGAAACATCAGCTGCTGCTTGAGAATCTCAGTACGAAGAACCCTACATATCTGAATGATATGCGTGTTCGCGGTACAACAATTGTCAATCAGAATGATGAATTGAGAATCGGTGATACAAGACTGAAAATCAGATTTAGAGGAATACACTGATGAAAACAGAAGAAAGAGTATTGAAAATTGCTTATGAAACGGAAAAGCTTCTGGAACAGATGTATGAACTGACTGTTTTGGATCACTCTTCGTTCTGGGAGGAAAGGCTGGAAGTACTCAAATCACTCAATCAATTCATGAATGAGGCATATCAGATTTATCAGGAAGCTGACAGAAAGATCGAAGACGCTGTCAATCACGAAAGAATCTTCTGGCCAAAGACAGAATTCGGTACAAACCGGTTCGATCAGCTGGCAGAACTTGATTACCTGATTCACCCCGAAATACAGAAAAATAATTAAAAATGTGCATTTCATCACAGTAAAAATGCATTCTGTCGCAAAAATAAAAATCGCTTGGATTGATGATTATTATGTAAGTGTAAACAAAAACAGGAGGAAAAAAATATGGCAGAATTCACAACGACAATCAGCGAAATAGTTGCAAAGGCAGAACAGCTTCAGGAAATGAATGCACAGTTTAAGGCAAAGACAGAGCAGCTCACAGCAACTCAGGCATCACTCAACGGTATGTGGGAAGGCGAAGCAAAAGCTACATTCGACAATGCATTCCATACTGACATTATTCAGATGAATAATTTCTACAATGCAATCAGCGCTTATGTCAACGCGCTCAATCAGATCGCTCAGAAGTATTCACAGGCAGAAAGCCAGAACATCGAAATCGCCAAGACAAGATCTTACAAATAATGTCAGCTATCACCGGAATTGAAAGAAAAAATTGAAAAAGGAGAAAAAACATGGAAGGCATGATTAAAGTTTCACCGGAAGTATTAAACCGGACAGCACAGGAATTCAGCGACGAAGGCACACAGCTCAACACATTGACAAACCAGATGCTCGAGGTTGTCGGCTCAATGACATCCACATGGCAGGGTGAAGCGTCCAACGCATTCATCACAAAGTTCAAGGGTCTCGAACCTGACATGCAGAGAATGTTCAGAATGGTCCAGGAACATAGCAGAGACCTTCAGGAAATGGCAGCCGGCTATGCAAGAGCAGAGCAGGAAAATGCAGAGATCGCTGCCGGATTATCCAACGAAGTTATCATCTGATGAACAGGATGTGAGCGGGCAATGCCCAAAAAACATTGCCCGCCTGATCGGGCAGAATTGATCAGGGGGAATCAATCAAGCAGTTAATAAAAAAATCAGGAAGAAACAACCTCAAAAAATATACAGAAAGAGATCTGTATCTTTTTTGAGGTTATGGTGTTTCGAATTGCAGAAAGGAGAATGCATAATGAAAAAACTGACGATCAAAAAGAATACGGCAGCCGGAATTCTTGCCGGGATTATGCTGACAGGATGTGCAGCTGTCAATGATCAGCAGAATACAGAAACTCCGGATCCGTCATATGAGCCGGCAGATAATCAAAATGCTGGAGTATATGGACCTGCTCCTGCAGAAACCAGTGGTGAGGATAACGAACAGAATCAAACAGAGACAGAATCAGGTGATTACGAACCGGCATCGAACACCAATACGGCTGTATATGGTCCGCCTCCTGTTGCGCCAAATAATTCTAATGGTGAAAACGGAGAGAATGCACAGCCATGAATCAGATTAAAGAGATCAAGAAAAAACATCTTCAGGATCTGTCTCAATATACATTTAAACCGTATCAATCACCAGAGCTTCGTCATCTATTTCTGGAATTGACACTGCGCTGCAACGAACATTGCTTTCATTGCGGCAGCAGCTGTGATTACACAGCAGAAAATGAGATGAGTGCAGATGATTACAAACGGATTCTCGATGAAGTCAAAGAAGATTTTGATATCCGGAAAATGATGCTTTGCATCACCGGCGGTGAACCGCTGCTCAGGCATGATTTTTTTGAAATCATGTCATACGCAAATGAGCTTGGATATGCATGGGGAATGACCAGCAATGCGACTCTGATCACTCCTGAAATCGCTCATAAACTTGCTTTGTGCGGAATGAAAACAATATCTGTTTCCATAGACGGCCTGGAAGAAACGCATGATCGCTATCGCGGTTTACCGGGTGGATATCGTCGGGCAATGCAGGGAATACAGAATCTGATTGATGAACATGCTTTTCAATCTGTTCAGATCACAACTGTTGTGAATCATGAAAATATCAAAGAACTTGATGACCTTTTTGAAATCATGAAGGGAATTGATATTGATTCATGGAGAGTGATTCATCTTGAACCGATCGGCCGTGCTTTGTTAAGGCCGGATCTGATGCTGAGTAAAGATGAATATGTATATCTGTTTGATTTCATCAGGCAGAAGCGAAATGAAGGATATCCTCTTGAATTCGGCTGCAGCCATTACCTCGGACTGGATTATGAAGCGGAGATACGTGACTGGTACTGGTTATGCAATGCAGGTGTCTATACTGCCAGTATTATGGCAAACGGGGATATCGGCGCATGTCTGGATATTGAACGCAGACCTGAAACAATTCAGGGGAACATTTACGAATCACGTTTTTCAGATGTCTGGAATAACCGTTTTGAAATATTCAGAAGAGATATCAGTGAAACAAATCAAACCTGTAAAGAATGTGCTCACAAGCGCTTCTGCCGGGGAGATGCCAGACACAGCTGGGATTATGATGCAGACAAGCCGATGGTCTGTATGAAGGGAATACTCTTTGATTAAATGCATGCAATGACGGTAATATGCCGTTCATCCCGATAAATATGCATTCTATCAGCCTTTGGAAGAATCAGAAAAATAGATGGCTATACTGAGATTGTAGAAAAGGAAACAGAGATTATGGGACAAAGAATTGCAATCAATACAAGTGTCCTGGAGAGAGACACAAATGAAATCAACGACTTAATTGAGAGGTTGAATTCCGTCAGTAATGCCGTATATGAAGATGTCGAACAGCTGCACACGATGTGGGAAGGTACGGCTCACGCAGTTCTGGTTCTTCAGTTTGCAAAGGATTATGAATATGTAAAGAATACAATCCTCTGGCTCAGAAATTACCGTGAAGAACTGGAATACGCTAAGAAGGAATACAACAAAGCAGAGCAGGATGTCAGCAATCTGATCCAGCATCTGAGATAAGGAGGAAGAAGCATGTCAAAGATCAAAGTGAAAACAGAAGTACTCACCGCCAAGGCATCTTCTCTTCAAGGCCGGACAGCTGAAATGCGTGCACAGTTTGACAGTCTGGAAGCAATCGTCAACAGAACTTCCAATTACTGGATCGGTGAAGCCGGTGACAAAGAGAGAAATGAATATCAGAGCAAAAAGGACAGAATTGAAGAACTGTTCAAGCGTCTGAACGAATATCCGAAAGATCTTCTTCAGATGGCAGGTGTGTACGAACAGGCAGAATCAGCAAACACAAGTATTTCAGAAGGCTTGTCTTCTGAAGTCATCATCTAAGGAGGTCCGGTATGTCAATAGTTCAAACAATAATTGAGTTTAAATATACAAATTCAATCCGGCAGGCACAGGAAATTGAAAAAATCGCTGCTGAACTGGCAAGACTCTCAAACAGAGATATGACTGATGCTATTCAGGCGATTAACCAGAACTGGACCGGTGAAAATGCATCAACGTACCTGGCAAAAACTACAGATACAAGAAATGATATTTCCAAGACGGCAATCAGCCTTCAGAAAACAGCCGCATCAATCACAAAAATTGCGCAGAATCTCTACAACGCTGAGATGAACGCACTCACAATTGCTTCAGAAAGGAGATATGGCTCATGAACGAATTTGATGTAAGAACAGATGTTCTGATGAATTACGGCTCAGAATTCCGCAATATGAGCCGTCGGATCAATAATCTTCGATTTGAATTATCAAGTGCAAGATCACGTCTGTTCGGAGTATCGATGCTTTTGATTAAGGCACATTTGCTTCTGAAGAATTATGAGCTGCTTGCGGAATCAAGAAAACTTTGCAATAACGGCACAGCTTTAAACGACATTGCCACAAAATACATGTATGCAGAGAATCATATTCTTCAGTTTGAGGGAGAACTCTCCAACCCGGCATTCGATGATGAAGGTCAATATGGAGGTGATCAAGGTAGCCCTCGAAAAAACTGGGAAGCAGTTGTAGAAATTGTCAGACGTTATTATCCTAATATGTCAAACAAAGAAATAAGAAAATTCCTGGAAACGATGAACAGTGAAGGCTGCGGTTACGTCGCTATGATTAATACTCTCTTTCTGAGATTTAAAGGAAGAGAAGATGAATTCGAAAGAATATTTGGATTTCCGATGTATGTGAACGGTGATTTGAACTACGATGCTCTCGTTACTGATTACTATTGTGCATATGATAATCCAAATGAAAGCGGAGCATCACTGGCAGAGCATGGAGAGATGTTTGAAGCGTACTGTCGAGATCATAATATCGATGTTACTGCGACTCCCGTCCAGGTGACAGCAGAGAATTTTAATGAACTTCGTAGAAACGGTGAAATAGTAGTAGGTATAAGACCGGTAATTCTTTACGATGCTGAAGGAAGAATGGTCCGCAATAATCCGAATGCCGGACATGGAATGACAGTAACAGGAGTTACTGATGATGGTCGATTGATTGTATCTTCATGGGGTGACACATATTACCTGTCTCCGGATTTATCAGTATATGATGGCTTTATTGATTTCACCCAGGTGTCATATAACTAGGAGGTTTGTCCGTGATGAATAATTCTGTGTATGAAAAAGAAGTAATCAAATATCTGATCGAACAGCTTGGATTAGAACAATATGATCATGAATTGGCAGAAAATGAAATGAAATTCATTCCTGCTGAATCTGAAAAAGTGACAGCACCTCTGAAATATTTCTGCATTATGAATGAAATTCATGCTGAAAGATTGAGCCCGGATGACCGGGAAATCATTGAAAATGCAGAAGAGAATGATGAGCGAGTTACAGAGATTGCAGTCAGAACATTTGCGGATACTATTTCGAAGTTTCCAATTAATAAACCTGAGGATAAGCAAGTGCTGACTTATTATTCAGACAAGGTTTTTACAAAGCCGGATTTCGTAACAATTGATTCACTTGTGATAGAAATCAGAACATCCTGTGAATATGACAATGATGGAAACATTATTGATTACAATCATGAAATTGCGAAAGAGGCAGCACTCAGAGAAATTGCAAAGAGAATGGAAGCTGAGCTGGAAGGCTCGCTGGGTGATGTACCGATCAGGATCTTTGTAGGGTTTGTATCATAAACCAAATCAGTATTCATATTAAATAAAGCAAATCTTACCGGATTTGCCTGCAGGGAGAATCTGCTCAGATCTTATTGATTCAGGATCTTCCTGCAGGAGAACCGGAATTGGAAAAACATTGAGGCTGATCATTGTTGCTGCAGAAGAAAGTGTTCAGCAATTATGGAAAAGTATAAAACTCTGAAAACGGATATCACTGCAATTCTGGCTATCGGATTGACTTACGGATTGATGCATCTGTTCGGAATAACCTGTCCGATCAAACACCTGACAGGCATCAGCTGCGCAGGGTGCGGGATGACCAGGGCATCACTTGCATTGATTCACGGTGATATTCACAAAGCTGCATACTATCATCCGCTGGTATTAATGATGCCGGCGGTCTTGCTGTTGTTTCTTTACAGAAAACATATGAGTCAGAGGATACAGAAAGTGATTCTGGCGGTTGGAATGATCTTATTCATAATTGTCTACATTCATCGGATGGCAGACCCATCGAATGACATTGTCGTATTCAGCCCGGAAAACGGATTGATCTTCAGATTGTTGAGTTTACGGAAGTAATCAGGAGGAATTCATAATATGTATTGCAAACATTGCGGGGCAGAGATTCCGGATAATTCACAGAAATGCCCGAATTGCGGAAAACTGTTAGGCATCCCTGAATTTACTCTGCCGGTTTCTAAGGAAACAGGAGATCTCATTATCAGAGTGGCTGCAGGAGTACTCGGAGTATGGCTGGTTTTAATGATTTACAGAAATGTATTTTATTCAATCAGTTCCATATTCAGTTTGATCGGCTATATCAGATATGATATTCGCTCCCTTCTGGAGGCATTGTACGGCTTAATTGCTTTGATCCCGAATCTTGCATATCTTGGCCTTGGTGCTTATTACATTTATACAGCCGTGGTATGGGACAGAAACAAGATGGACAGCAACTTCAGCGTGAACGCCGTTTTTGTTGTTTTGATCATCGCCATGAATCTGATCAACTTCATCTTTGGGTTGCTCCATTATGGCCTTTATTATGCATCATCTTTCAGATGGATGTTCAGAATGTGTCTTCCGGCATTGATTGCATTCATTGCATTCTATCTGGTTGTTTCGTTCATCTGTCCGACGATGCCGCTTGCAAAAATCAAGGATGCTAAATCTGTGGCAGATTCACTTGGCAGTATCAAGGACATTCTGCCGGAATCAAAACCGGCTCCTGTTCAGCCTGAAAAAGAAACAAGACCGAATAAGCCTGCTGCTGACAAAGCTGCTCAGAGTGTCCGGAAACCTGCACCTGCCGTGAATACTGCAGCGGGACCGGTTCTGCTGCAGACAAACAGAGGTGTGGTCAAATGGTTCCTCTTATCCCTGATCACATGTGATATTTATGCATTCTATCAAATACACAAAATGGCAAAAGAGATGAACATCTGCTGCGAGGGAGACGGAAGAAGCACTCCGGGTCTCATAAAATTATGCTTATTCACCATTCTGACCTGCGGATTTTATGGAATCTATTATCTGTATTCTCTTGAAAACAGAATCAAGGCAAATGCACCTCGCTACGGCCAGAATATTCCGGAAGGCGGCGGCACCATTCTTTTGTGGATCTTCCTGGGCTGGTGGGCCTGCTTATTCGGAGTTTTCTTTGCATATCATATTCTGTTCAGAAATATGAATATCTTATTCACGGCATATAACAATGAACAGATGGCAGCGATGAATCAGTCTGACATTCAGGGAGGTTATTGATATGCGTGCACATTACTGTATCAATTGCGGAAAACTGCTTTACAACAGACCGCGCTGCATTGAGTGCGGCACATTAGCTGCAGAATATGATTTCTGTGAGTTAAAACCGAGTACAAAAGCAGCTGAAACGAAAAAGACGGATACTCTTGTTCTTGATCAATATAATGACCGGCAGACTTTGGCTAAAACAACTGTCATTGAAAAAGCAGAGCCGACTCATGTAATCGATCGAATTACGAGTGAGCCTGTACCTGAGCCTGGTGAACTCATTGAGAAAACAGAAGAAAAAGCCGAAATCAGCGCAGCAGATATATTAATTGTGAAAGTCAAAGCAGAAGAACCTCAGCCGGCTGCAGTTTCTGAAGAGAAAGAACCGGAAACAATCATTCCTGTTTTGGAAGAAACAGATATCAAGGAACCGGAAACAGCACGTTCAGAAGCTATTGAAGAACCACTGAAAGAATCCATTTCTGGCACTTTCGATGAAGTAAAAGAAAATATTCAGGTTTCTGAAGAAACTGAAATGAAGCAGGAAGAAGCTGAAATCAAAGAACCTGAAGAAATAATTGAGGAAGTGAAAGAAGCAGAAGAACCGGTCCAGGATAATGTTTCTGAAGAAATCACTGTAACTGAAGCAGAGAAACCGGAAGAAGCAGAAATTGCTGAAACTGAAGAAAAACAGACTGTTTCTGAAGAATCAAAACCTGAAACAATGATCTGTCCCGAATGCGGAATGATTTTACCGGTACAGGCACGATTCTGTATGTATTGCGGACATAACTTCTTATCCAAGAGCTCTGCCGAAGCAGAGAGTGTCTCTGTCAGTAATGAACTGGAAACACCGGAAGAACCGGAAATTACAGCAGCAATTGAGCCGACAGTCAATCCTGAACAGCCAGAAACTATTGAGCAGCCGGCGGAATCCGATCATTCTGATTACACAGAATCTTCTTATGAAATCAACATTGACAAGTATGTAGATACAGAGTCTGAACCTGAAAAAGAAGAACTGGTCTTTGAAGCGGCTGCAGTAGAAGAACCCATAGAAACTGAACCTGCATCGGAAATATCTGTTGTCAGCAATACACCGGAAGAATCTGTTTCAGAAGAAATTGCTGAACAGCAGATCGAGTCTGCAGAACCTGAACCTGTCATCATTACTGAAACAAAACCGGAAATTCCTGAAGAAACAAATCCTGTTCAGGAAGCAGAAGAACAGAATTATGACGCAGAAACAACTGAATCAGTCAAAGCAGAAGAAACTGTGGAAACTGAGTCAGTAACTGAAGTCAGTCAGACAGTGGAAGAACCTGTTTTATCAGAACAGGCCGACCAGCAAACCCAGTCTTCAGAACTCGAATACGAAGAACCGGTAACTGCTATTCCTGACACACCGATTGGAATTGCAGAAGAGCTTACAACTGTAATTCAAAAACCTGCAGAACGGCTTTATGAACCGGCAGTGATTGAAGTGATTGGGGCAGCAGTACCTGCAGAGCCTGAAAAGAAACCAAGTGTTTCTGAAGAAGTTATTGCAGAAGAAAAGCCTGCAGAGCAGCCGGTTAAGGAAGCAGAACCTGAACCTGTCATTATTCCGGCAGTGCCTGTAACAAAACCCGAAGAATCGAAGTCTGCGGTCCATGAAGTAAAGGAATCAAAACCTGAGCCTGCACCTGCGAAGACTGAAGTAACAGTTGAAAAGCCTATAGAACAGCCGATTAAAGAAGTAGAGCCTGAACCCGTCATCATTCCGACAGTACCCGTTACAAAACCGGAAGAACCAAAACCCGTGGTCCAGGAAGTAAAAGAATCGAAACCTGAGCCTGCACCTGTAAAGACTGAAGTAAAAGAAGAAAAGCCTGCAGAACCTGTTCGTGAAGAACCGAAAAAAGAGAATATAGTCTGTCCAACCTGCGGCGAAGTATTCCCTTCTGTATATCCACACTGCCCTTATTGCGGAACAACGGTAATTAGAGAACCGAAAAAACCAGAACCGCAGCCTGTTATTGAGACAACTGTAGTTGCAGAAAATCTGAGAGAACCTGTTCCGGTAACACCGAGAACTGCACTTGAGGAAAGAAAACGGGAACGCTCCTGGGTTGAAGTATCAGAGGAACAGGCTAAGAAAATCACCTGTCCGAGATGCAACAGCCTTGTGATGACCTCAAGCTTCTGTCCTGTATGCGGATATGATCTGAAGAAAATCGAGAAGAAGCCTGAGATTCAGCTGGTATTGACTGATCCAGAAGCAGAATTGAAAAAGGAAGCCGCAAAGCCTGCATCTGCTGAAGTAAAACAGTCGGAAAAACCGAAAGCAGTACAGAACATTCCTGCATCTGCACCTGTGCAGCATGAAATGATTCAGCGTGATATCGATGAACTCAGTGCCGAGGTAAATCCGCCTAAAGATATGGTGAGATTATCTGTCATGGCAGTCATTCTGTTTGTATTGATGTTATTGTATTTTGTCATTCTCTGATGGAAAGCTTGATGAGGTAACGTTATGGAATATGAAAATCCGGTGGAATATACTGTAGATAATGCACAGAAGTGTCCTTCATGCAAAGCGGTTTTCACCAAGGCAGCAAAGTATTGCCCGCATTGCGGCATTCTGCTGGCAACAGCAGGGGCGAATGCTGCTGAGGTAGCAGAAGAGGCGGGTGTATCTGAGGATACCGTTAAGGCAGGATTTATTATCCGTGTCGCAAATCAGCAGAAGATCATGCTGAACAACAGACCGAGTCTTCTGATCGGTTCTGCCCGCTATGACTGTGATTACTGTGTCAGCAATCCTGAGGTCAGCCGCAAGCATTTACAGATTATCAAGCTTGATAATAACTATTACATCAAGGATCTGAGATCGAAGAATCACACTTACCTTAATAAGGAAGAGCTTCAGCCTGACACTGAATATCTTCTGAAAGATAAGGATGTCATAGAGATTGCAAGCGAACAGTTTATATTCGGCCTTGAATGAAATGAATCATAAAAGTTAAAAAAAGGGGGAATTTCAATTATGAGTCATTCTGTAAAGCGTATGCAGAAAAGATTTGCACTCATTCTGCTGTCATTTCTCATGATGTTTGCTGCTTCGTGCAGCAGCAAAGCCAAACAGGCACAGGAAATGATTGCAACAGCGAATCAGTATCTGCTTGACGGAAATTATGAAGAGGCGATTGCTTCATTCAATCAGGCGATTGAGATTGATCCGAAGCAGCCCGGTGCATATCACGGACTATACAGTGTCTACACTGCAATGAGTGATTATGTGAATGCACGTACAAGTGTTGAACGCGGTATTGAAGCAACCGGTGCAGATGTCGCCAATTCAGAGATCTCATACCGGGATGATACGGACGGGCTTGAAGGTGTTGACCTTCTGATTCATGACTATCAGGTCATTACAAAGATTATGACCAATCCTTCAAGAGTTGTGACGAAAGAAGGAGACCGTACGTATCAGGCTGATTATGAATATGAGTTTGATGATCATGGCCGAATCACACTCCTGAGAGTGATCACGGAAGACGGCACGCAGGAAACAAGATACACATACAATCTCGCCGGTGTCATTAAAACAATGGACCGTGAGGGAATCGAAAACTACGAACTGTCAAAGAGCGGCGACGGATATAAAGCAACCTATGTTGCCTACTCTGAAGACGGAGAGACAAGAAGCAATGTTGAAATCAAGTATGATGCCAACGGCAGACAGGTCAGCAGAAACGTTACCGGGAAAGATCCGGTTACCGGTGAAGAGACAACAGTCACAAGCCGCTATTCATACGATTCTGATGGGAATCTGACGGAAAGCACAACCTCAAACAGTGCAGTAACTGCTTCCGGAAAAACAACATATGAAAAAGGTTATCCGACAAAAGTTGATCACGGCACAATGGTCATGACAGCCGACGGACAGCAGTTTGATACGGAAGAATATTCCAACGAATTTGATGAATATGACAGAATCAGACAGATCAAGATTACATGTCACAATTCGGAAACATCGGATTCTTTCCTGTGGCAGACGACAGATTACTATTACTACGATACGATCGGGGAGTAACTTATGAAGAACATCATGAAAAAGGTATGTATTCTGACTGCAGCGGCAGTCCTGGTGATCCCGTTTGTCAGTTTCTCGTCAGTTCAGGCGGCTGAAGGCCCTGAGACACCGACATTCTATGACGGCTACTTCGCATATAAACTTGTTTCGAAGGATGGATATTTGATCACTGAATGGGATTCGAATTATGAAGAGACAGTCGGTAAATACAAACAGCCCGAATTTGCTGAAGTTGATGAAACAAAAGAAATTCCTGTTTATTGCATCGAGAACAGATATTACGGGGTGGATTCAAATATTGTCATTCCTGAAAGTTCAAACAGCGGCTGCGGATTTGCACCGCTGGATGAATCGGTTACAAATACAGATTATTACACTGCGAAAGAATCAGACTGGAACGGCTATTATGCGCAATTAGTTGACTATATCGGTCCGAAACTCAGCAATGTAACAATTCCTGAATATCTGAATGACGGAACCAGGGTGATCGGCCTGGACTTCTATGATTACAACGGGCGATCGAATGTCGCTCAAAAAGGAATCAGAAAAGTAAACATTCCCAGCACTGTCAAAAATATCAGTATCAGCGCAAGTGCGTTGCCTGATCTTGAAGAAATTGAGACAACCGGAGGAAGTGATGCATGCAAGGTGGTTGACGGCGTTCTGTATTCATCGGATCTGACAAGGATGATACTTTTCCCGGCCGGCCGCAAGAGTGAATCAGTGACAATTCCGGAAGGCGTTCAACAGCTTGCTTCATTCAGCAAAAACAAGTATCTGAAAGAAATCACATTGCCATCATCAATAACTATTCTGCCAAATAACGGCTTTCTTGAAGGTACTTCCGTCGAAAAAATCAATATGCCGAAAGCCAGTAGCCGTGTTTATTCTGAGAATGGTATTCTCTATTGGAAAGACTGGTCAGATAAAACAAAGCTTGTATTCTACCCGACAGATAAAACAGATAAATCATTCACGGCACCGGATAACGTGATCGTTGATATGAATGCTTTCCGTAAAAATGAATATCTTGAAGAATTGACAGTGAGTGAAATCGATCAGGAAACTGTCGAATCCGACAATGCCGGAAATCTTCCGAATCTTAAATCCATCACAATAACAGGCTCGAAGGAGGAAGATCCCAATTATATTCCTTACGTCGGTATCTTCTCATATGATGGCGTTCTGTATTATGCAAACACCGAATCTGATTTCAATAAAGCAACGATTGAAGAAAAACTCAGAGGAAGTGCAAGGTTGGTTTATTATCCGCAGGGCAGAACGGACGAATTCTTTGAATTCCCCGATGGATTAAACAGTACGACTTACAATGAGCTCAATGATTATGTCAAAGCAGTTTATCTGCACAGTGACATGTCACTGCATTGTGAGAATGAAAATGTGAAATACATTTATCTTGAGGATGATTCCGCCAGTGCATACGGTAATGATAAAGCGGAACAAAAGACAGGTCTGAGTGTCGAGGAAGCAAAAGCAGATTTTGAAGAAATAAAGAACGCTCCCGAAGCAACGCCGACTCCTGATCCTGAGGAAAGCGAAACACCTGAATCAACGACAACTCCTGAACCGAAACCTGCATCAGGCAGTTCCGGAAACGGTGGGCTGATCATCGGCGCAGTTGCGGCAGTCGCGGCAATCGGTGCAGGAATCTTTATCTATCTCTCAAAGAAGAAAAAATCTTCTGCAGGACAGTAATTCACGAGGAGCAGAGATTGAATTTGATCTCTGCTTTTCATACTTATAAAGAAGGATGGGTCATTTATGAGCAGACTGATCAACAATACATATGAAATCCTGAATGTTGTCGGCAAAGGCGGCATGTCTGCTGTTTATAAAGCAAGGCATGTCCGTCTGAATACGATCTGGGCAGTCAAGGAAGTATATAAAAACAAAGATGAGAATATTGATCTGCTTGCAGAAACCAATATTCTCAAAAGACTCAATCATCCTTCTCTGCCGAGAATCATCGATATTTTTGAAGATGAGTCAAGTGTCTATATCGTTGAAGATTTTGTCACCGGCTCCTCTCTTCAGCAGGTCATTGAACAGGAAAAAGTGATTGATGAGCAGCGTGTGCGTGCGTGGTTCAAAACATTGGCTGAAGTATTAGTCTATCTGCATACCCAGGAACCTCATCCGATCATTTACCGTGACATGAAGCCGGCGAACATCATGCTGCAGAGTGATCAGACACTGAAGCTGATCGACTTCGGTATTGCCAGAGAATACAAACCTGAAAGCAACACGGATACAACCGTGATCGGTACCAGAGGATATGCAGCACCTGAGCAATACGGAAAGACTCAGAGTGATGCGAGAACCGATATTTACAGTCTTGGCGTAACAATGTATTACCTGGCAACAGGAAAGAGTCCGTATCAGCCACCTTATACATTCGTGCCGGCAAGACAGCTCAACCCGAATCTGAGTGCAGGGATGGAAACAATTCTGTTCAAATGCATCCAGACAGAACCGGAAAATCGTTATCAGAGTGCAGCTGAACTTCTGGATGATCTGAATCATATTGATAAATATGATGAAGAATTCATCAGAGTCAGGAAAACAATTCAGAGAAGAAGAATCCTTCTTGCATGTCTGTATACAATCGGTGCTGCACTAGTAATTGCAGGTTTCTTTGTCAACCGCTCTGAACAGGATCAGAATTATCGTTCTTTGATTGCGCAAAGCGAAACGGAATCTTACGAAAATGCTGTTTCGACTCTGCATACCGCTCAGCAATTATTGCCGCAGCGGGATGAAGCGTATGAAGCAGAAGCTGCTCTGATATATAAAAACGGTTTATATAAGCAGGCTGCTGATTATATCAAAGAACTGGAAAACTCAGGAGTTATCACACTTCAGGAAAATCCGAATGCTTATTCAATCCTGGCATCTTCTTATTTTGAGCAAAATGATTATGAAGCTGCTTCCATGATTTATGAGAAGCTTTCAGAATTCAATACAGAATTCACAGTTCAGAACAGGATCGGCTATGCGGTATGTGCGGGAAGAATGGGTGACCTTGAAAAAGCTCAGGAAATCATTGATTCACTGAAAGGTTCAGCCAATGAAACAGAGCTCGCTTATCTTGAAGGTGAAATTGCATATTTGAATAAGGATTATATTCAGGCTGCAGAAAAATTCAGAAAGGTCACAGAATCAAACGGTGATTCTGATCTCCTGAAACGGGCATATATATCACTGGCTGAAACATATCGTGACAGTGCAAAACTTGCATCATCCGATCCTCAGCATATCGATGGTGCATATTCACTGGCTGTCGATACGATTGAAATCTCCATGAGACAATTTGATCTTTCAGGCAATGCGGCACTCTGGGAAATGCTCGGATATGCATATTACAACCGCGGAGCATTTGAAAAGAACAATGATACAGAAGACATTCTGAAATCGGTTGACGCATATCGTCAGGCACTCAATCTGGGAGCGCAGAAGGATTATCTCTATGTCAACATATTCATCTCATATCAGACAGTCGGCAAATATCCGGAAGCTGAAAATGTTCTGGAAGAAATGAGAAGCATTTATCCGAATTCCTATCAGCCGTATATGTATCACTCATTTCTGCTGATTATGATGGAGAATCAGAAACCTGAGTCTGAACGAAATTATCAGAAGGCATATGAAGAATATCAGAAAGCTAAGGAATCAGCCTCTTCTTCTGAATCCAATGAGCAGATGCAGCAGCTTGAAAGTCTGATCAAACAATTAAAAGACGGCGGCTGGTTGCAGTAACAGGAGGATTGTATGGGAAAGATTATGATGTATGCAGGCCTGGCATTGATTGTGCTTGCAGTTATATTGACGGTCATTTTCAAGATCAGAAAACCTGTTTACCAACAGGCTGCACAGTCTGCTGCAGATCATAAAAATCAGAAGGCTGGCAATCAGCCTGCAGTTTATGATAACCCGACGCATACTGCAGAAAATACAACCGTGATGAAGACTTTAAATAACAGCAATATTTCTGCAGGGAGTGTAAAAGAACAGAATAAGGGCAGAAAAATATGGATGTCGGTCCTGTTATTAGCCCTTGCAGGCTGCGTAATACTTGGTGTACAAGCTTTCATTGGAAATCTGGAAAAATACATTGATAAGAAAGTCACTGCCGCAACAACGGATCTGGTTGCTGAACAGGAAGATCATCAGCGTGAAGAGTCAGACATTCAGCAAACTGAAGAAAGTGAAAGAGATGAATCAATGTCTGTTGAATACAGCTATAACCCGACAATTGAGTACACAAGCAATTCAGAAGAAGCAATCGGTTATATTGAAGTAAAGACTGCAGGACTCAGCATTTTGAAAGGACCGTCAGCAGAAGCCTATGATACTAAAAACAGAACTGTTGTCGGGGACAGATATGAAGTATATGAAATAATAACCAGTGAAGGATATAACTGGTATCGTATTTCGGGTAATACTGACTGGATCGCTGATGACAATGGAAAATGGATGACATTTACACCGTATGAAACAGCTGAAACCTCAACAGAGTTTGATCCTGCAGATATAAATTTTATAGCTGATGAATGGCATAATATTTATCTTGCAATGCTTGAGGCCAATAACCATGGCGGGGATACCAGTTATTTAATACAGTACTTACCCGAGCGAATTGAAGTTTATAAGGAAAATTATACAAAGTATAACGCTGGCTTCACATTTAAGAATGTGTACTTTGACTTTGATAAAACTGCATCAGCAGTTACAGATCTGGGATCCGGAAATTATGAAGCAGAATGCTATGCACATGCATTCAATGATACTGTAGATACGAATGGCAATTATGATGCTAATGAAGTTCTGTTATATGCAAAGCTGATATATGATCCTGTGCAAAAACACTGGCTTTTGGCTGCGCAAAGAACTGCAAAAAACTACAGTTATACCGGACATGATATGATTCACTATGAATAGCCTGGTTAAAAATGTGATAATTACCCATAGAAAGCGCTCAAATTGAAAAAACAGCTGACCATTGACCTTGGGTGAAGGGGGATTTGTCAGATGAAACAGAAGATTATAAATTGGGAGGAAGATAGAGATTTTGAGCTTCCTGAAGTAGTAGAACAATCAGCGATTGATGAACTTCTGGAACTCCCTGTAGATGATCAGTATGATCCGCTGATAGGATTTGTGTGCCAAGATCCGCTTTGAAAAAAACGAATGTTATGAAAAGCTAAATAAACAGCATGTCCAGATTGACAGGTTACGCAGAAATAAAAGGAAGTTTTTCGAACAATTCATAGATTTATCATTTTATTGCTTCAGGTTAAAAAATGAAGTGGTAGGTCACCCAATTTTTATGGAAATTCTCAATTTATTTAACTAGAATTAATTTGTTAGAATAATGCACTTTTTTGTACGTGAGTACTAGCTTGAATATAAGGATCGTTGTTCAGGTATAATGATAAAGCTGAAATATTGTTATGGGAGATATCCTTAGGAACTCTGGTGACTGGCTGATTTGCAGAGCGAAACAGTTTGGCTCAATGCCAGCCTACTTCAAAAAAGGGAAAAGTCGAAATTTACTGGATATGACTTTTCAGCCCGCAGGTGGCAGAAGTACATGGGCTGAAATTGTGATAAACCTAAATCTTAAGGTGCTTAGTAGTGTTGATGCATAAAAAAGGTTTTTGAAATAAGTTGTTAATAAGATTTATATGATTCTTGATAAAAAGGAATTTGTATGAACATAGAGGGAATAGATTTAATCGAACTTAGAAGTGGCGAAAGCCTGTGCAGTCGGATTTCTGAAATTACTAAGATTCCGGATATGACGATTCTGGAAAGCAAAACAGCTGATATATCCACAACGGAAGCTGAGTATAGAAAAGAAATCGGCAGTCTTTTGACAGAATTGTTCCAAAATTATCTCAGTTTTTTAGAAACCGACCGGAATTCTGAAATCTGTTTCGAACTGTTATTTCTGACCGAAGCCGTCAATAATCAGCCTTTCGCTGCCAGAATAAGATTATTTTTTATTGTTCGCTCTCTGAGCAGAAAAAAGGATATAGCAGAAAAACAGATCAGTCAGATTGACAGTGTATGTAATTCTTTCTTCAGATCGCATAAATACAGTACAAATCAAGTGTCACTTGAATCTGTCACAAATCTTTTGAAAGAAATACCAAGAGATAATATCGGTATGTTGGTCAGAGATGAAAGAATTGATAATCTTCAAAATCAGTTATTGCCGCAATGTTATGCATTTGATCGATTTGATGGATTCTCTCCTGATCTGAGCAGTCTGATATCATGTCTGATCGAACATCCGGATAATGCGGTTTCCTTTTCATTAATACCTACCAGATATTCAAATGAAGAAATGGCTTCATTGATGCAGGTGTCACAAATCCTTGAAAATCTGAGCAGAGGAATCATGACACAGGGGTATGGCAATGTGAATTACTCTTCGGCAGAGACGCTGTCGCAGACATACAATTATTACAGCCGAAACAGAAACAATGCATTGTTCTATTTCAATGTTATGGTTTGGGGCAAGACGACGGAAGTCAGCGAAATCATGTCGAAAGTCAGAGGCGTAATGACTTATGATCCTTCGAAGAGTATTGCTTTAAAAACTGTACATCTTAATCAGTCCAATATTTCTATCCCTGAAAATTACTTCGCTTTGCCATGGGTCGCGAACGAAATTGCGGTTCAGCTCGAACATGATCAGAGCGTTATGATGAGTCAAAATGTTTTTGGAAGTATGTTTCGCCTGCGTCTGATCATTACTGCCGAAGAAGCATCCGGATTCTTCAGACTTCCGATCGGAACGGCAAAGGTCAATGCCGGACTGAATGTTAATTATTCAGATACCAGCAGAAAAACATATTCAGATAATCTCATCAATGCGGATAACATAGAAATCGGAATTCTCAAAGCTTCCGGACAGGATACAATTGGCATTTCTCGTGATGATCTTACAAAGCATATGCTGATAGTGGGTACTCCGGGCTCAGGCAAAACAACATTCTCGGTGAGCCTTCTTGACAGACTCTGGAAAGAGCAGCACATACCATTCCTTGTGATTGAACCAGCAAAAAATGAGTATCGGGCAATGATCGGAAGTATTCCTGAACTTCAGGTGTTTACTCCGGGAAAAAATTTTATTTCACCATTTGTTTTCAATCCGTTTATTCCGCCGAAAAATGTAAGACTGGAGACTTATAAGTCAACTCTTAAAACAGCGTTTGAAGCCGGTGTATCAATGAGAAGTCCATTGGATAAAATTTTTGAAGAAGCAATCAGGAATTGTTACTCAGATTACATGTGGCTGGACAGTTATACGTCTGATAACAAAGGGAAAGTATTCAACATATCAGACTTTATCAGATGCTTTCAAAAAACGGTGGATAATATTGGCTATACAGGAGATGCTAAGAATATTGGGCGGGCAGGTGTCGTAAGATTGAGCAGTCTTGTCAATTTATTTGATAATTATCATTCTATCCCCGTTGAAGATTTGCTCAGTAAGCCAACCGTAATTGAACTTGCGGCCATTGAAAACAGTGATCAGAAAGCGTTGATTATATCTTTACTGCTACTTTCTATTCTTGCTTATGTAAATTCCAACTATCCCGGTGATGGAAAATTGAAAAATATCATTCTTCTGGAAGAAGCACATGTTCTTCTTAGTTCTATATCTGAGTCAGAAGATGCAAATCCAAGTGCCATAGCGCAGAATCTTCTAAAGCGTATGCTTGCAGAGATCAGATCTTATGGTGTTGGAATTGCTATAGCTGATCAGTCCCCAAGAAAAGTTACGTCTGATGTGGTTGCCTTAACCGATGTGAAGCTGGCTTTTCGGCTTGTTGAAGCACAGGATAAACAAATCATTGCCGATAGTATGAATATGGAAGAAGTTCAAATGAAGCGTCTCGGAAGGCTCAAGCCAGGCGAGGCTTTCCTGTTCTTTAATAAACTAGAAGAACCTGAGGAAGTGGCAATCGCAGATTATCGAGCGCAAAAAGATATTAGCATCACCATTACTGATCAGAAAATCAAGCAGCTTTCATCGTACTGGCATGGCAAGGAACAAATGTTAAAACCTTATCCGGAATGTAATTATATTAATGCTTGCAGTAATACATGTAATTATGATCGTCGTATACTGGGGCGTGAAATTGCGCGAAGGATATATGTGAAATACTGCAGGCCTTCAATGAACAGCATTGATCAGATTAAGCCAGTGTTTCAGAATATGACAAAACTGGTATATGCAGAACTGAATGGAGAAGAGTTTTCTAAGGAACTTCTTCTTTGTACCAAATGTCAATTATTCAGACGCATCCGTTATGGTACAAAAGTTCCTATTCATGATTCTTTGATTAAGAATACACTATCAAAATGAGGAGAAAACTATGTTTGAAGAATTTGATGAAAATTATGATGAATATACGGAAACTATTGATTTTGATGATACAGAATTATCGGATATTTCTTCAGAAGAATACGAGAGCGAAGTTGCAGAGCTTGATTCTTATTTAGCAGATGATACTTCAGAAGAATCCGTTGATGCAGAATCTGATGAAGACGAATTCTCTTTTGATGATATTTCAGAGGATTCGTATATTGGTGAAGGGACTGATTTGTCAGATGAAACAGAAGATTATGAATTGGAAGAAGAAATTGATTTTGAGTTTCCTGAAGAAGTGGAACAATCAGCGATTGATGAACTTCTGGAGCTGCCTGTAGACGATCAGGATGATCAACCAAAAGTTTTGACGAGAGACACGGATGAATTGATGTCCATTGGAATGAGCACGATTGAAAGTATTCTGGATGCAAAATCAGATGATTATAAAGATCAGGGATATGAAGCGGAAGAAATTGAAAAAATGCTCGAACAGGATAGATATGAACTGGAAAATGAATTCATGAATGATGTGAGTCACTCAAGAAGATAGCATTGATTAAGGAAAGTAAGGGGGAATAAAGCAATGCCATTAACAGCAGCGAAATGTCCGAATTGCGGAGGAACGCTTCAGGTGGATGCAAGTCAGAGACTTGCTGTATGTCCATTCTGCAAACAACCGTATGTCGTTGAGGAAGCGATCAATAATTATATTACCAATTACAATATTGAGAATATGCACGCGGAAACAGTCAACATCATTGGCGGTAAAACTGCAGATGATTTTGCAAAATCAGGAGATACCAATTTGAAGCTTCAGAGATATTCCGAGGCAAAGGATGATTTTGAAAAAATCACAAAGGATTATCCGTATGATTATAGAGGCTGGTGGGGATTAATTCGTCTGAAAACCAACGAATTTAATTCGCATGATATTAAGTGGCCTGAACTTTGTCAACTTCGTCAGTATTACAAAAACATATTAAAAGTTGGTAATTATCCATCAAACATTAGGGATACTTATGAGCAGTTTGACAGAAGAATGACAAACGAGCTGAATGGGGAATCTGAAAATCTGAATATAAGAATGATGCAGATTGAGAGCAAACGAAAAAATGCGATAGCCTCCCTTCAGAATCTTAAAAACGAATTGGAATTACAAAAGGCTCATCTTAGTGCGAGTAAAGAGAAAATACAGGCAACTAGCGACAAAATTCTCAAGATAATTAATATAGCAACAATCATACTAGCGGTCATTGGAATACTTCCAGTTCTTGTTGTTGATAATCCGTATACTAATAAGTTTTGGGATTTGTTACAAGGGTTGTTTGGTTTGGGATTCCTTTATTTAGTTCTTTTGGGCGTCATATATTATCCACTCACGAAAGGATATGAGACAAAAGAGAATTTCAAAAACAAGAAGCTTGAACAATATGTCAATGATTTACAAAAAAAATATGACTTTCAGATGAAAGGAATTGACTCCGAATACACAACGGAAATGGAGCGCGTGAGAATAAGTGATATTCATAATGTATTAGGCCAAAGGATTACATACCTAGACAGATAGATCTTTGAATGGAGCTGGCAACAATATATTTTATTTGTCGGGCATAATCGCAACTTAAAAAGCGCAGATGGACGTCTATTTACATGTGTAGGTATATATGACAGCATAATGAAATGATCTGCTGAATCAGGTCAGTGGAACAAAGATTGGCAGCGATATCATCAATTCTATGAGAGATAACTGTATCGGAAGATCAACCGCGCAGGTTCTTCATAGACTGGTCAATAATTCTGCAGCAGGAGGAATCACTTTTTCTGGAGCAGGACTGAGATCGGGTATGGTGGCTACAAGTGTGCTTGTGAATATGACAAACAGCTTGCTGGAATACGCGAAAAAGAGAAAACCGAAAACCAAAGCTCATCTTAATTTCTTACGCTTATGAAATAGCAGAATTGAAGGCTATTGAAGACAGAGGCTTTCACCGAGTACATATAATCTGAATAAATACTTTCCGATTTGAAACATTTCCAA
This sequence comes from Erysipelotrichaceae bacterium, assembly GCA_030525525.1. Lineage (GTDB taxonomy): Bacteria > Bacillota_I > Bacilli_A > Erysipelotrichales > Erysipelotrichaceae > Bulleidia. Next base: position 28,497 of record JAUNEN010000004.1, on the reverse strand, counting down.
GCCCAGAATAGTTTAAGGATACAAGCGCCTCTTCGATTCAAATCCGCCAGCCGATAAAGTGCGTTGCGGTGGTGCTTGTCTATTAGAAGTTATTGAAATAATAAGGGATAAATGAAAAAGAAGCATTAAAAACAAGCGTTATTTACTGGTCATAGAAATTTCAGGATTGCCAGGAAAAAAAAAGGGGGGGAAAACAATGCCATTAACAGCAGCGAAATGTCCGAATTGCGGAGGAATGCTTCAGGTGGATGCAAGTCAGAGACTTGCTGTATGTCCGTTTTGCAAACAACCGTATGTCGTTGAGGAAGCGATCAATAATTATATTACCAATTACAATATTGAGAACATGCACGCGGAAACAGTCAACATCATTGGTGGTAAAACTGCAGATGATTTCGCAAAATCAGGAGATACCAACATGAAGCTTCAGAGATATTCCGCGGCAAAGAATGATTTTGAGAAAATCACAAATGATTATCCGTATGATTATAGAGGCTGGTGGGGATTAATTCGTCTGGAAACTCGGGAATTCAGTGTGGATGGCATTAAATGGTCTACGCTTTGTCAACTCCGTGAGTATTATAAGAATGTTCTGAAAGTCGGTAATTATCCGGCAAGTATCAGAAATACCTATGAGCAATTTGACAGAAAAATGACAGATCAACTGAAAGCGGAATCTGAAAATCTCAATGCGAGAGCTGCCCAGATTGAGAGCAAACGCAAAACAGCGTATGACTCCATGCAGAGTCTCAATGGGGAAATAGCTTTACGGCAGAATAATATCAATAACACCGAAAAGAAACAAAAAAGGTTCATTGATATAACCGATCGGCTGAGTTTTGGCTTATTCATTTTAGGATTTATAGTGGCACTGATTATAGAGGTTTATGAATCAAAAGCTAATAATTATCCTTTCTCAATAAAAAATCTGATACTTGGAACGCTGTTAATAGAGATTCTTATTCTTATTTTTATGGGTGTTATCATTGTTCCACTTCAGACAGTATTTTCAAAAATAATGTATAAGAAAAATCAGATAAATCAGAGAAAAACAGGCAAGTTACGCGCAGACTATCAGAAGTCCGTTGACATAATTAATTCCGAATATGAGAAAGAAATGGCAGCTGTAAATATTCAGGATATTCATAAAGTTTTAGGTAAGAAGATTACATATCTGGAAAAATAAACCTTTACAAGGACTGCCAGCAATGAGTTTGCTCGACCGGAACAATCATACCTTGTAACCGGAGTGCAGATTGGTGGCTGTTTGCATGCGAAAATTTTTCTGAAAATAATATATCGAGGATAGAAAGAATAGTATTCAAATAAAAACTTCCAGTTTAGAAAGGCTATTCAAAGGAGAAGCTATGGGTATCATCAAAAAAAATCCAAATGAAATCAATTATGTTGGCGGGAAAAAGCACTGGACAGATGTTATTAAAAACACCGGACCTGCGGATTGTCTGATCTGGAAACAACCAGAGGAAGATTTTAACAATAATTCAACTCTGATTGTAATGCCTGGAGAAATTGCATTGTTCGTCAATGGCGGAATTATAGAGGAAGTATTTGAAGAAAGCGGCACATTTACGCTTAATACTGCGAATTATCCCTTTATAAGCCGGTTGAAAAATCAATTCTCCGGCGGCATCAGCAAATACAACTGCATTGTGTATTTTGTCAGAACAAATCATTCTCAGGAAATTCTTTGGGGTACATCTTCTCCGCTTCAGATCAGGGACAAATACCTTGGAATTATAACAAAAATAAAAGCGAGAGGTTCTTACAGAGTGCAGGTGGAAAATGCCCCTGTATTTCTGAAAAAAATGGTCGGGAGCGGGAATCGTGAATTTAATCCTGAAGATCTGGACCGATATTTCACCAATGAATTTCAAAGCCTGATCCGAAATACCTTAACGAATGTTTTGAATGATGTTCCATATGAACTGATTGAAGTGGAAAGAAATATTAAAGATCTTTCGAATCAGTTGGAGCAGGCAGTTCAGGAAATAATGCTGCCATATGGATTGAAGTGTATCCGGTTTATCATTGCCGCACTGGAAGTTGATGACGATGAATTGCGTAGGAAGTATGACGATAAAGGAATTGATTTGCTGAATCAGGTCAGACAGGCAAAAATTGACAATGATATCATCAATTCTATGGGGGATAACTATACCAGAAGGGAAACTGCTCAGATCCTTCATGAATTGGCTAATAATCCCGCAGCAGGAGGAATCGCTTCTACGGGAGCAGGATTGGGCATGGGTATAGCTGCTACCAATGTGTTTGCAAATATGGCAAATAACTTTATGAGTCCGGTTAACAGCAATCCGATTACTCAGACAGTTCCTGCTACCAGCCTTAAGCCGTCCGGCCGTTTCGGAATAAAAGAGGATGACGATGTACAGAATGCAAAGCCTACTGTAGATGATGATTTTGCTGTCCTTTCAAAATTGAAAACGATGCTTGAGAGTGGACTTATCAGCCAAAGCCAGTATGACGCAAAAGTTGAAGAAATACTTAGTAGATTGTAGAAGAACAGAGAGATTATTATGCGTGTAATTCTATTACATTGTTCTTTTTGTGATGATAAACTTCAAATCATCTGCAGTTTTGAAGCAGCTGTGTGTAAGTGCTGTTTGTTGTAGCAAATGCTGTAAATTCAAAAACAATATGAGTACTACCAAATCAATACAGAAAATGCCGACAAGCATATAAAGTTACATCATTATTAGACATGACACGCTGAAAGAATAAATAGTCAATAATACAAACAGCTGACCATTGACCTGTCGTAAGATCGATGATCAGCTGTTCCTTATTAATAGGCTTTATATGTCAGCCAGCTTCCGTTGTCAGCAATCCAGTCAACGATACCGGTTTCACTGTTCTTATAATTGCAGCGATACCATGTATACTCACCATCTTTGACGATTTCGTAAACATCAACGAGAGCACCGCGATTGAATTGACCTTGTTTTTCTCCCGAAGTACTGGGCTTGGAACGGCAGTTCAGACGATCGACATTTACCAACGCATAACCGATTGCCGGCTCGGTATACAGTTTATATGGTGTATCCAGACATTCCGCCACATAGAATGTACCGTTCCTTTTACGGAATGCAAATTCGTAACACTCTATAGGTTCGGTACTTCCAACGCTGTATACCTTCGGGATCTTAACAATGTAGTCACCATCATCTTCAATTCTGTCCAGTTCAGCCTGATCGATCTGCAGACCGCCGAAACCAATTTGCGGTAACGCATAATAAAATTCATTTTCATAAAATGCAAATTTTTGATTGAAATGACAGATCAGATTCAATACAGAGTCATCCATATATTGTGCATAAAAACTGCGATACTCATCCGGTGATTTAAACTCAGTCATCTTGCAAAAACTTTCGACAAATCCAAATGAATTCAGCTCAATCAGATCCTTCTGGTTTGATACTTCTCCTTTTAGATATGTCGGATATAACGGAAGCTCCAGATCCACAATATATCCGAGGAGTTCATCAAGATTTGTGATATCAGCAAGTGTCCCTGTTGCGGCAGGTGATCCGGTTTCCTGAACAGGTTCAATGTGTGGAGGTTGTTCCGGAATAACAGATTCTGCCGGAATATCAGTTGGAGTTGTTACAGCAGTTTCATAACCGATGCACTCAATTACAGGTTTTGCTGTGTTTTCGGCACCGATTTTATTGATATATTCTGCAATTGTATTTGATATTTCTGTCGGAACTGATCCGTTTGATAATTCCAGAGCTTTATCGAGATCACCCTGGATCTCGGCATCTGCGCCATTGATACAGTTGGCAACTGCCCGTTTGAGATACACCGCAGGGTCATTTCCATTTTTCAATATGGCCATTGAATAATCTGCAGCGGCCATATAAGAATCTCCTGAATACGCATATGCGTCACCGCGACCGACATATGCCTCATAACTGTTGACACCGTGAGCGATTGCCAATGTAAAGGCTTTGATCGCTTCTTCATTGTCTCCGGCAGCCAGCTGCTGAAATGCAGAATTCAGTTCTGTGTCAGATTGATGATTGCCGGATGTATCTGAACACGACATCAGCATGCATGCAGCGAGTACGAAAACTGTCAATTTCATTCCTGTCCTCATAAATTCTCCCCCTCAATTTTGCTGGACATTAAGATTGCATGTGATAGAAAAGGTTCACTATTCTTCAGAAGTATATGGTTCTAAGAGGAATCCGGCGCCAAAGCTTGTGGCTCCGACATAAAGATATGTTTTACCTTCGTGCACGTAGAAATTACAGCCAAATTCACTGTTATTCATTGGAACTACCCTATTTGGCTCCGGATACGTATAGTAGAATCCTGCGGGATCCCATGAAGAGCCCGGTTCAAGACCGGCATCTGCGCTGGCAATATAGCAGGTATTTCCTTCTGCGATCATATATGCCCGATCCTGTTCAGCGTCAAAGAATTTACCGTGAACAGCTCCGGTATTGCTGAATTCAAGCATGTCGATTATATCTGCAAACTCTGTTTCCGTATTCTTCCATACAAATGCAGTCAGCAGGTTCTCGCTGATGTTTTCAGGAACCTCTTCACCCGGCTCAAGGACGATAATGCCAAACGGCTGCCCGTCCATATTTATAAGAATCAGATGCGATCCGTCCGGGAATACAAAGATCTGGCGGGTTGCACCATCGATGCTGTCTTCTTTTTCAAGTTCGATATCCAGTCTGTCCAGATAATTGACAATGAGATTGTAGGTATTATCATTTGCGTCATCAGCAGTGATTTCTGCAACATATTGCAGATCTTCTTCACCGGCTGCTGTATAACCTTCAACGAGTTCAAGAATACCGCGATAGATATAAGCTTCTTCATTATCATCATTAATTGAAATGACACTGGAATAATCACCGATTGCTTCAGGATACTGTTCCAGATATGTATATGCATCCGCTCTGCCCATATACAGGACTTCGTTTTTAGGATCAATTTCGATCAATGCGGTAAAAGCTTCAATTGCTTCCTGATAATGACCTTCGCTCAGATATTGCTGAGCCAGTTCCAGAGTGATTTCGATTTTCTCTTCTGCCGGCTGACCGCAGGCAGTCAGCAATAACCCGACCGCAAGAGCCGTCAATGCTTTTCTTATCATTTACTTCCCCCAAACTATTTGAAAATTATATGAATATTATAACTGATATTAATATCAAGCATCGACTTTGCCGTGCTTTCTTCCGGTACTGAAATACTGATCATTGCGTCTGGTAATAGGAGCGAAATGACTTAAGGCGGTATTAGATATCAAGACAGCTTAGTTCTAAGAATGCTTGTTGATAAGTGACTGGCGAATAAATCAGTGCCGTTATATGTCAGCAAAAAATCAAGGAACGATGTTCCTCAGGAAAGGTATTGTCAATAGTCTGATTTGTATGTTTGATTCGGTATGCAAGTGGTACGAATTGAACATATCTGATTTCCCTTTCTTCTTGGTTTTCCGGATTTTCTTACAAATTCTGAGGCGGCAGTCTGGTGACAGACTCTGTCGGTTTTGCTGATATGTGCAAAGTTCCTTTATGAACTTTCCGGCCACCGGGCAGACTCACGCCTTCCTCCCCTCTGTTTGCTTCAGCAATGTCACAGATGATGAACTTGTCTTGATCCGAAAGCTCTGCCTGGGTGTTTTATCTGAAACTATCATTTCAAACATTTACACCGCATTGAAATTATGTCTGGTTCAGATGTATCTCAGCCATTTTCTTCATGACAATCCAGTAGTTCTTTTCATGTCTGCTTTTTGCACCCCTGATTTTCTGATTGATAACATCAACCGGAAGAAAACGATCTGCACGCATAAGACCCTCTTCAAGGCAGATGCCGATTTCTTTCTTTTCTGCATCTGTTAAAGAAGCAGGGAGCCTGCGGTTCATCCTGATTGCGTCAGAGCTGTAATCATCACTGAAGAAAACCCCATCGCTGCCGTCATAATGAATTCTGAAATCATCTGTGACATCGGATATCTCCTGAAGATAGATCTGCTCTTCGGTTGTTCCGAAAGTATAAATGTAATAAAGAACAGCGATTTCTTTATTCTGATTTTTCCTGAGAATTCTTCCCAGTCTCTGGATTCTCTGCCTTGAAACAGAAGTGCTGCTCATGACAATTCCGACAGACGCATCCGGCACATCCAGCCCTTCATCGAGTGCTTTGCATGATATGAGAATTCTGGCTTCACCGATTCTGAACATTGACAGATTATGTGATCTGAGCTTTGCAGGCATTTCAGAGTGATAATGTGTAACCAGATTGCCGTAGACAGGACGTAATTGATGATAGATTTCATCAGCCTGCTCGATTCTTTCTGCAAATAAAATTACTTTTTCATCATTTCTGATGTGCTCAAGAAGGGAAAGAACACATTTCTTTCTGTTTTCTGCCCGATAGATCAGGTCTCTTCTTTTTAACAGAAGATTTGCAAATACGGCACAGATTCCTTCTTCCTCTTCTCTGGCAGTTCTGAAAACAAATTCATAGAATGTCGCTGAATCTGCATATTTGAGAAAGGGATATTCTTTCAGCAGGCGGCCGTAGGTGATCTGAAGCTGTTCCGTAAGTTCACCGTATTCAAGAGCTTCATTGCCGTTGAGCTGGATTGCGGTATGAATCAAAACAAACGGACTGATCCGCTCATCTTCATGTGCTTTCTGGATATCATAATGATAGATTTCTTTGCCGAGTGAGGGAACCAGTACGGTTTCATAGTTTCTGTTCTGAGGAGTGGCAGAAAGACCGAGACAATGATATAGCTTTTGATTGAATGAAGTTGATTTCAGAAATCTGAATATATTCCTGTTAGCATCACCTGTATAACGATGACATTCATCGCAAATGAGAAATGTATGTATGTCATTCTGCATGTCTTTTCTGATATGGGAAGACAGAACTTCTCTGGCCGAGTTGATGACATAGATCATGATCTGTCTGTCAGCAGTATTCTTGACAGAGCCATAGTAAAAGCCGATTGAGTTACGTTCAAATTCCAGTTCAGGAAAGAATGAAATCAATTCTTTTTTCCATTGCCTGGCCAGAGCAATCGTGGGTACGACAATCCGCACATGAAGCAGATCACCGTATGTTTTTCTGAGATCTGCAATTGCCGCAAGCGCAAGGATGGTTTTTCCGCCGCCGGTAAAGACGTTCACAATTCCTTTTGTCTGATTTTCATGCCACTTCTGCAGACATTCCTTCTGCCATTCATAAAGCTCCATGACCCTATTATCGCATAGTAAAACTGTCTTACAGCAGACAGATACGATATAATAAATTCTAAATGACGGAGGATTTATCATGTTGAGCTATGAAGCTTTATATCAGGAAATCAATGATTCAGAAAAGAAGATGAATACAGCTGCGGCTGATGTTAAAAAACATGCGGCAGCGATGACAAAAGCAACCGAAGGCGGCGATCTCAAAAGGACTTGAGAAAAGCCTGAATGATCTTGAAAATGATATTCAGGAACAGACAGAAAGACTGAAGGAACTGAAATCAATTCTGTCTTCCTTTGATAAAGCTGAATATATTTCAAAAGGAAATTTCAAGCAGCAGATTCTTGATGAATGTGCAAAACAGAATGTTGATGTCAAGGAAACCGGCGGCAATGTCCTGGAAATGTTCCCGAACAAAGTGACAATCAATCCGGAAACACAGGATGTGACAGTTGATAAGAAAAAGCTGTCCTGTTTAAGACCGTCATCTCTTGTTTCCTATGTTAAGAAAGAACAGGAAAAGATGGGCAAGGCAAGTTTCAATGAGCAGCGTTTCATTGAAGAATTATACAGCGCATATGAGTCGGTAATCGCTCTTGAAACCGTAAAGAATACAAAGAAGAACAAAGTGATTTCTGCTTCGGTTAAACTGAGCGAAATCTATAAGAAACTTGCACCGACCGCAAGAGCAAAGAAAGATTATGACATGTTAAGCTTTGCATATGACATGTCACGTGTTTACAGCAATGAAGGCAAGTTCACAAAGGGCGGTCAGCTCATGATTATTGATACTTCCAGAACACCGGACAAAAATGCAATCCGTATTCTGGACGCATTCGGAAAGGAATATTTCCTGACAACGGTCAGATTTGAAGATCAGTCACTTTAAGACAGGGAGGTTTGTATGAACCGGGTTACACAAGGAGAAGGGATCCGCTTTCTTCTGGATTTCTGGAAAAAAGAATATCTGGAAGAATTCATCGCATCGGGCGGCAGTAAAATCAAATTTCTTTCAGGCAAACAGGGCAGCGGAAAATCCTATGCATTGAAACTGCTTGCGGAAGATGGTGAAAAAGCAGGCTATCAGGTCTGTTCCTTTTCGGCGAATGATGTCTATCTGAATGATTTCAGTTTCATCTATTCAACCATCATCAACAGTATGGATTTACTCGGCTGTCTGAAAAACTGCGCAAAACAGATCGCGATGAGTGTATCTGTCAATGCAAAGGACATTCCGGAAAACAGAACCGCTGTTGACTATCTGACATCCACAGGTGAGATGTCCGTCATTCTCAGAGGTGAAATGCGCAACTTCCTGAATGACTTTTTTCTGAAAAACAATCAGATGGATAATTGCTTTGCCCAGGTGTGTGCACTTGTAACTGCATCGCTTCTCGGACTGTTTCCGCTTGATGATGAAAGCATTGAACTGCTGACCGGATGGATGAAAGCCAAAAAAGAAGTCAAAGTTTCTTCATTGAAACCGCTCGGTGTATCCCCGACAAAGATCACGAAATTCAATGCCAGACATATGCTGAGATCCTTATGTGAGCTTGTCAGATTATCCGGTAAGAAGGGCATTCTTGTGCTTGTGGATGATCTTGAAATCATGATGAGCAAAGAAGGCAGTGAGTCTGTCAAATATACAAAGATGAAGCGTGATGATTCATATGAAAGCATCCGTCAATTGATTGATGACATCGATACCATGCATAACATCATGTTTGTATTCGCCTTTGACAGAGGAATGATTGACAATGAAAAATATGGATTCAAGTCATATCAGGCATTATGGATGAGAATTCAGAATGAGATTGAATCCAACCGTTTCAACTGTTTCACCGATATCGCAGACTTAGACCGTCTTGCAAGGCAGGAATACAATGTGAATTACCTGATGGAAATGTCACTTGAATTTGCGGCGGAAGCAGAAGAAAAAGGAATCAAAGCCGATGTTCTTGATGAAGCGCAGATCGAGGAACTGCAAAGACAGGCCAGATACGGAACATATGGAATTCCTTTGCTGATTAAGGAAAAGACTCTTTCAAAGCAGGAGGATCAGGTTTATGCATGATATGGATGCACGCCGTATTATCGAAGCACTCCGCTCGGGTGTTGCCAGCCGTGCTGTCGGCAGCTATTTCACTGAAGCAAGACCGAAGCTCATGGAGCGCATGGATAAAGAATTGAAGATGACAAGCCGGGAAAGCAAGAGCCACGGTATGATCATCAAAGGCCGCTATGGCGAAGGCAAAACACATCTTCTGAATACAGTCATTTCCATGGCACATGCCGAAAACATGGTTGTATCCATGATCCCTCTGTCCAAGGAAATTCCTATGAGTAAGCTTCATCAGGTTTATCAGCGTTTGATGCAGAATACATATCTGCCTAACAGAAACCAGCCCGGTTTCATGGATCAGGTGGATGCGAGACTGAAAGATTCTGAGTTTGCAAGCGATCTGATGTTGTTTGTGAATACCGAGCTTCCGAGAAACAGAATTGCATGGCTGCTCAAAGCATATATGAAAGAGGAAAGAATCGAAGACAAGATCAAGATGCAGGCAGACTTCGAAGGTGATTTTCTGAGTGATGCGGCCATTAAAAAATATTACAGAACAAATTATAAAACTCCTGCCAAATTCACAGAAACCTTTGTAAAAACAAAGCACACTATGGATTACTTCCGTTTCATCAGCTATCTGTTTGAACGGATGGGATATAAAGGATGGGTCATTCTTTTTGATGAGGCTGAGCTGACCGGAAGGATTTCAAACAAAAAGCAGAGAATGCTGGCTTACGAAAACATGGCACAGTTCCTCATTGATCCGGTATTGAACTCGGCTTTCTCATTATTTGCATTCACTGCTTCATATGACGATGATGTCATCGAAGGAAAACATGAGTTTGACATCCTCGAAGAACTGTATCCCGACAATTCCGAACCGATACAGACGGTTCTGAATATGATTCTGAAAGCTCCGTCGTTGATTCCGTTAAGCAATAAAGAAATTCATGATATTCTTGAAGGCATTATTGAACTTCACGGACAGGGATACGGATGGAATCCCGGTATTGATGCAGATCTGCTTGCATGCAGAATCTCCGGCGCAGGCTATTTGTTAAGAACAAAACTGCGTGCTGCAATTGAATATCTCGATCAGCGTTTCCAATACGGAGATGACAGTGATATTCAAAGCGGAACCCTTGATGAAGAAGATCTTGTCTCACTCGACGAAATTGACGAAGACTGATCAAAAAACACGAAAGCGTCAAAGCAGAGCAGGCAGTCACCTGTATGCCAAGACGTTTTTCTTTTGCGTTTTCAGGATAAGGTGATTTGTAAGAAATGTCTTTTGGCAGAAATACTTGTAAAGTCTGATGCGGCATGTGATTTATGCTGGTCTAGTTAAGGAGGTTCACATGAAACAATACAACTCTGCAGATTCAATGATAATGTGGTAAAAACGTATATTGCGTTGTAAATTTCCTGAAAATGAGTTAATATACAAATAACATTGAACAAAAACGCAAAAACTGTTGATAAGGTGATATATGAAAATATTAAGAATTAAAGTAAGCGGGCTTCCTCTTTATGAAGATGTTTTTGATGTTCATTTTCTTGCCAGACAGAGGGTACAGGAAAATCATTTGGATTCAGTGACAGAACTGGCCGATCATATTTATGTGAATAATATTGAAGCTTTCATAGGTATCAATGCTTCAGGTAAATCGACAGCTCTGAAGGTGATATCATTTGCCGGTGTGCTGCTGAACGGTCTGCCTATGAATGCCGAATATGTTCCGAATATTCTTCCGGAAGAAAAAACGGCAGTCTTTGAAATTGATTATTTTCAGAGCTCTTTCGTGTATCATCTGCGTTCAGAATTAATCAGAAAAGTCACTTCGGAAGGAGCTGCCAGAACAGTTTTTCTTTCCGAGAAAATCTGGAGAAAACAAATCAACAGCAAAACCAATAAAACAAATCTGCTCGATTTTGGCGGAGCTGAAATATTCAGAGACAGAGAAAATGCCGGTGATTATCTGCCGGATGATGTCAGTATCATGATTGCTTTGAACAGACAGAATAACGACAGCACTGCTTTTGTTGACCTGTCACTGTTTACCAACTATAACTTTTTATTCAGAGACAACACGAGTGTTCCAACAGAAATTATCTCTCTTCTTGATCCGTCGATTGAATCAATTGCCGTTGAAAAAATTAAAGGAAAAACAGTAACGCGGCTTAAATTTTATGGAGAGGAGCCTCTGGTACTGATAGATCAGTGGGAAATCAGCCTGTATCTTTCTTCAGGAACAATTAAGGGAATCAGAGTGTTTACTGATGCAATACAGGTATTGAAAAACGGCGGTTATCTGATCGTTGATGAAATCGAAAATCATTTCAATTATGAATTGGTTGCCTCATTGCTCAGACTGTTTATGGATAAAAGAACGAATCCTAACGGTGCGGTATTGGTTTTCTCAACACATTATTCTGAAATTCTTGATGAGCTTGAACGCAATGATTCAATCTTTGTGACCAGGAAGAACAAAGGTCTCAGAATAGACAATCTGAATCTTCTTCTGAAGCGAAATGATCTCAAAAAGAGTGAGGTATATCAGAGTAATCTCCTGGGAGGGACTGCCCCTAAGTACAGTGCATTAATGAATCTCAAGAAGAGTATTATTTCTGATCTGGAGGCATAATGAGTATATCTGTTCCCGACAACTGTCTCATCGCATGCATGTGCGAGGGCGGAGCTGAAACTGCAATTGTGAGTATCTTGCTAGATTATGATCTTCTTGTTTTCAACAGAAGCAGAATGCTTGAAGAAACAGTTCTGCGACGTGTATCTGCCAGAGAATTTGAGAAAAGGTATTTAAGATACGAATATGATCAGAAAATCATGATTCTCAGAATCATTGATTCCAGAAATGAAATGTTCAGACTCAGCAAAGCCTATCAACATCAGGTGCAGGTGATCAATGTGATAACGGCTCCGGAAATCGAAATCCTCATGATTCTCAGTCAAGGAAAATACGATCATTTCTGCAGATCAGGAATTCAAAAGCCGAGTGATTATTGTAAAAGTATTCTGAAGATAAAAAATGTCAAATCACTTGAATTCGTAACCAATTATTTTTCTGATCCGGGAGTGCTGACGGACAGTATCACTGAATATCACAGATTGCATAAACAGGGAAAAAATGAAGCGTCGCTTTATGATTTGCTGAAACTTTCCTGAAAGAGTTCAAATATTTCTGAACAAGATACATTCAAATCAAAACCTCATATGCAACATGTTCTGTTTCATATGTATCCACTGTAAAATCTTCAAACAAAGGAAGTGTGAACGAGAGGTATCCATATCTGTCTCCGTTGACGATTCCTTTTCTGATTAAACGCATTCTGTATGGGTTGAATTGATTTGTTTCAAGTTTCAGAAATGATCGGATTTCTGAAATTTTTCTGCTGTTTGTTTTCGCAATGCCATATACCACAAACTTATCTTTATCAGAGAGTTCAGTCCAAATTTTTTCATACGAATACTGATTCAAATACTGACGGTAATCAGATAACACTTTTGAATCCCATCCGCCGTTTTCAAATGTGAAATAACCCAGAACCTGGAAAGCAAATGAATATCCTTTTGTTAATCTGGCCATTTTCAATGCAGTCTCTTCATCAACGGAAAGCTTGCTGTGATAATTCTCGGCAATAGTTCTCAGATTTAAAGGTTTGAGTTCAATTTTAGCCGCCCGATACAGGAAAGTCAGGCTTTTTTCGTTCTGTAAACTATTGATGTTTTCATAAAGGCCGGTCATCAAAAGAAAAACAGGAAGATCTTTTCGGATCAGAATCTGAAAGGCGCTGACAAATGTCCGCATTTCCTTTGTGTTGGCTGCTTCATCAATAATGATCAGAACTTTTTTGCCGTGTTTTTTGAGAACCTCAAGCATTTTTGCAAGGGCAATTTCAATATCGGTAATCGGTGCAGCACCTTTGACAGCCAGACCAAAACCGAAGAAAGACAGATTGATATCCGCGGACTGGAACAATTGAGCCCATTGAGTTTCGGCACTTAAACTGCACCGAGCATCTGAAGGAGATCTTTTTTCGGATTCTGTTCAACAATCAGCCATTCACGATTTTCTTTCAGTTTTCTGGAAATTTCAGTCATCATGACAGTCTTTCCGGAGCCTCGGCCCCGGTGAGTATATATACCTGCTGAGGATTTTCTGCATTCTGAAATGATTCAAGAACTGAAGTGATTTCAACGGTTCTTGATATCATCTGGGAAGGCTCTTTTCCAAATAATAATGTATATGGATTTTTCTTCATTGAAACCTCCTGTCTGTTTTACTGGTTTGATTTTGTTTTACTGGTTTTACTGGTTTTGGGCAATAACACAGAAGTAGTTCAGACGGAATACTTGTGAACAAATCTGATTAATGTATAACCTATACTTTTGGGTATGCATGGTTTGCGGAGATATAGTGATATAATCTTAAGTGAATTATTTAAAAGGGGGCATCATTTATGCTAAAGAAACTATTTGTTTTCTTGCTATCATTTTTCCTTATGATTCCTCAGAGCTTAACAGCCTATGCGGAAGAGATTCCGGTGACTGAAGAAGCAGAAGAATCGATGGAAATCATCGAAGAAACAGAAGAAGAAATCCCTGCTGAAGCTGAAACGGCTGAGGAAGAGGAAATCACTCCTGAACAAACAGAAGAGGAAATAATTCCTGAGGAAGAGCCGGTCGAAGAAGAGATTCCTTCTGAACCGGTCGCGGAAGCAAAGGAAGAACTTCCTCCTGTTGCTGATCCGATGGCTGATGAAGATAAAGACATCCGTCCGATCACAGTCGATGAAACCGTAACGGTTGACATCGACACTGCCGGAAAGATGATTTATTATGAATTCACTCCGGAAACAGCAGGGCATTATGTATTCCAGTCCAGCGGAACAATTGATACATACTGTACTCTGTATGATGCTGATTTCAATCAGCTCAAAACTGATGATGACAGTGCAGGCAACAGTCAGTTCAAACTGGTCTATAAGATGGAAACCGGTGTTACATATTATTACGGGGCAAGACTTTACAGCTCAGGGAATACCGGCTCATTTGAAGCAACACTGTCAGTTTATGAACCAATTCAGGTAACCGAACTTGCATTCGGAGCGGAGCGTTATGCGGTCCGCCCCGGAAACTACTGGTACTATACCAATTATCTGACAAAGACACCGTCAAATGCAGAATCAGAGATTACTGTTACATCAAGCAATGAAGAGATTGCGGCTGTCAGCGGAACCAGTATACGCGGTGTTGCGGCAGGAACAGCTACAATCACAGCGACAGCTGATAATGGGATCAGTGCATCCACTGAACTTCTTGTCGGTAATTATGCTTCAAGCATTTCCAAGAGCAATTACAACACAGTTGCTTTGACGATCGGTCAGACGTACAAGCCTGAATATACTCTGTATCCGACTGATGCAACGGATGAAGTTGTCACATGGTCAATTGATTCCGGATCTGATTACATCAGTATTGCCGAAGACGGAACGGTCACTGCTCTTGCGGCAGGCACTGCATCTGTGCGTGCGACAATCATGAGCGGCAGTTATGTTTCATGGAGTATCAGGGTTTATGAAGATCTGACATCGCTGTCATTTAAAAAAGAAGAGAATTATCTCAGAACCGGTAATAATACCAATATCTGGAATCTCCTGAATTATGAACCGTCCAATGCAAGCGGATATCCTCTGACAATTACATCCAGCAATGAAGAAATTGTCAGAATCAGCGGCAATTATGTATATGGCGATGCGGCAGGTACTGCAACTGTTACTGTATCAGACGGTAAAGAGCTGAGTGCAACCGCAACATTCAATATCGGCAATTATGCATCAGGTATTTCAAAAACTGATTGGAATACAATTAACCTTTCAATCGGCGGTACATTCAAGCCTGAATATACTCTCTATCCGACTGATGCGACTGATGAAGTTGTGACATGGTCAGTTGATTCCGGCTCTGATTACATCAGTGTAGCTGAAGACGGTACGATCACTGCGCTTGCGGCGGGATCAGCAACTGTCAGAGCAACAATTCTGAGTGGCGGTTATCAGACATGGAGTGTCAGAGTTTATGAAGATCTGACATCACTGTCATTTAAGAAAGAAGCAAATTATCTCAGAACCGGCAACAGCACATATATCTGGAATCTGCTGAATTATGAACCGTCCAATGCAAACGGCTATCCTCTGACAATTACATCCAGCAATGAAGAAATCGTCAGAATCAGCGGCAATTATGTATACGGCGATGCGGCAGGTACTGCAACTGTTACTGTATCAGACGGTAAAGAACTCAGTGCAACCGCAACATTCAATATCGGCAATTACGCAACAAGTATTTCAAAAACTGACTGGAATACGATCGGGATGAAGATCGGGGAAACATTCAAACCTGAATACACATTGTATCCCGAAGACGCTTCTGATGAAGTAGTTACATGGTCAATTGACTCGGGTTCCGATTACATCAGCATTGCTGAAGACGGAACAATTACTGCTCTTGCGGCAGGAACCGGCAGAGTCAGAGCAACAATTCTGAGCGGCGGATATCAGACATGGAGTATCAGAGTCTATGAAGATGTGACATCCCTGTCATTCAGTAAAGAAAACTATTATCTGAGACCTGATTACAGTCAATATATCTGGGATATTCTGGATTATGAGCCGGATAATGCATATGGCTATCCTCTGACGATTATATCAAGTAATGAAGAAGTTGCCAGAGTTGACGGAAACTATGTTTATGGTGTCGCGGCAGGAACGGCAGAAATTACTGTAACAGCCAATGACGGAATTACTGCAACAGCTGCATTCACTGTCGGTAATTATGCGACAGGTATCACCCGAAATACCTGGGGTGATATCAATCTCAAGGTCGGAGAAACAAAGCAGCTGGATTATGTGCTGTATCCTTCAAACGGAGACACATCCGATGATAAAGTGACATTCTATTTAGATGGTGAAAACAGCTGTATTTCTGTGACAGAAGACGGACTTGTCACTGCACTTTCAGGCGGTTATGGATATGTCACTGCTGAGACACTCAGCGGTTATACCCAGTCATACTATATCCATGTCTATACAGATCCCACATCTCTGACTTTCAAGAAAGAAGTCAGCTATCTTGGCGTTAACTATAACAGATATATCTGGGATTTCCTGAATTACACACCGAACAATGCGAGCGGCTATCCTCTGACAATCACATCCAGCAATGAGGAAGTCATCAAAGTTGAAGGAAATTATCTTTACGGTATTTCAAAAGGTACAGCTGAAATTACTGTTTCAAGTGATAACGGCATCACTGCAACAGGAACTTTTGAAGTCGGAAATTATGCGTCAAGCATCAGCAGAAATAACTACGACGATATTTACCTCGGCATCGGTGATACAAAGAAACTTGAGTATACACTTTATCCGACTGAAGCGGATCTTTCCGATGAAGTCGTCACATGGACAGTAACATCAGGCACAAAGACCGTCACAGTCAGCGAAGACGGAACTGTGACAGCACTTTCAGGCGGTACTGCAAACGTCAGAGCTGAAATCAGAAATGGTGATTCCGTTACATACTATGTCCGTGTGTATGTTGAACCTGCATCATTGACATTCAGAAAATCAATGAATTATGTCAGGATATCCAATTCCAGTGACATCTGGAACTATCTGAATTATGTCCCGGATTATGCATATAAGTATCCTGTGACTGTTACTTCAAGCAATGAAGAAGTGATCAGAGTTGAAGATACATATATCTATCCTGAAGCCAAAGGAACTGCTGAAATCACTGTAACAGCCGATAATGGAGTTACAACAAAAGCGACATTTGAAGTCGGCAATTATGCAACAAGCATCGGCACAAATGATTACAGCAGAATTTATCTCAAAGCCGGAGATACAAGACAATTGTCATATTATCTCTATCCGAGAAGCGGCGATTTCTCTGATGAAGAAGTTACATGGTCTGTCACAAGCGGCAGCGGATTCGTTTCAGTCGATGAGAACGGACTGGTGACAGCACTCGCAGCAGGAAATGCAACAGTTACCGTGACGACAAAGAGCGGTTATTCGGTCAACTATTCGATTACTGTTTATGCTGAACCCGTTACTCTTGCGTTCAGGGATGAAATCAGCCATGTCGGTGTCAATACAAGCAACGATATCTGGAATTATCTGAACTACCAGCCCAATCTTGCATACAGATATCCTCTGACAATCACATCAAATGATGAGAGCATCGTCAGAGTTGACGGAACAGCTGTTTACGGTGTTGCCAAGGGAACTGCTGAAATTACTGTTGTTGCAGATAACGGTGTAACCGCAAAAGGAACATTCGAAACAGGTTACTATGCAACCTCCATCGGAAAAGTTGATTATGATGATATCTATATCGGGGTTGGCGATACTAAGCAGCTTGAATATACACTTTCAGGTGCAGATACATCCGATGAAGTTGTCACATGGTCTCTTGAATATGCAAACAACAACTGCATTACATTAGATGAAAATGGTCTGATTACAGCTGTCGCAGGCGGCAGAGCAAGAGTCAGAGCAACAATCATGAACGGAAGATCTACATCCTTCTACATCATCGTGTATGAAGATCCGCAGACTCTTTCCTTCAAAAATGAAACAAATTATCTTGATAAACACTACAGTCATGAAATCTGGAGCTATCTGGATTACACATCACAGTATGCATACGGATATCCGTTAAGTATCACATCGAGCGATGAAAGCATTGTCAGAGTTGACGGTAATTGGCTGTACGGCGGTTATGACGGAACAGTAACATTGACTGTTACAACAGAAAACGGACTCAGCACAACAGCTGAATTCACGGTCGGGAATTATGCCGGTGACATCACTCATGCCGACAGCTCCGATATTTATCTTAAGAAAGGCGAAACAAAACAGCTTGAATACACACTTCAGCCTGAAGGTTATGACTTCAGTGAAGAAGAAGTAACATGGTCAGTGATGGGCAATGGTACTTCCGGTATCGCTTCAGTTGATCAGAACGGTGTTGTCACAGCAAAGAGAATCGGCTCAGTGAATATCAGAGCAACCATAAAGAACGGCAACTACACCACTTATTATGTAAGAGTTGTGGACGAGCCGAAGTCAATCAAGTTCAATGAAAGCGCATATTTCCTTGATAAGTACAACAGCAAAAACATCTGGAATTATCTGACTGTCGGACCGGAATCAGCGCGCAGCTGTCCGATTACCATCACATCCAGTGATCAGAATGTTGTCTACGTCAGCGGCAACAATATTTACGGACGCAACAGCGGAACCGCGACAGTCACTGTTGAAACAGAAAACGGTCTGAGTGCCAGTGCGACATTTACGGTCGGCAATTATGCAGGCAGTATCAGTACGGCAAACTACAGCGGTATCAACATGCTGGCAGGCGATGAAACTCAGCTTGAATATGTACTCAACCCGACAGGCGGAGATTTCACGGAAGAAGAAGTTGTCTGGAGTGTTGAAAACGACCTTGCCGGATGCATCAGACTGGATGAAACCGGCAAAGTAACAGCTCTTAAAACAGGCTATGCTTACGTACGCGCAACCATTAAAAACGGCAATTATGTAACATTCTATATTAATGTATCGCCGGATCCCAAGAAGATTTCATTCGGTCAGCTTGACTATTATCTCGGGATCGGAGGTCAGAGAAATGTCTGGGCTGACCTGTATGTCAATCCGACAACTTCCAGAAGCTTCGGTATTGAACTGGCTAGTTCAAATGAAAATGCCGCAACCGTGGACAGTGAGCTGATCTATGGTAAAGCTGCAGGCACATCCATCATTACAGTGACAGCCGATGACGGTCTTTCCACAAAGGCAAGATATCATATCGGCAATTATGCTGTATCCATTCAGGCAAAAGACGGTGCTGAAAAGAAAATTCTGAAGGGTGATACACTGCAGCTTGAATTCATTGCGACCGGCAATGACGACTGCTCCGATGATGAATTCACATGGAATATCACCTATTCACCGAATAATTGTATCCGCCTCAGTGAAACAGGTCTTGTAACAGCTGTAGAATCCGGCGAGGCGCAGGTAAGTGTAACCTCCAAGTCGGGTGTTTCGACAGGATTTATTATCTACGTCTATGAAAAACCGACAGAATTTAAATTCACAGCATCCGAGTACAACACTGAAGTAGGTATGACGCAATCCATTAGACTGACTTCGACTCCTTCTACAGCATACAGAGCCGGCGTTGTCTGGGAATCTTCAGATCCGTCTGTTGCAGAAATCAACAGCTCATATGACAACTATGCATATATCAGTGTTCTCAAGGAAGGAACAGCCACAATCAGAGCAGTCTCCAAGCTTGATGACAAGGTTTATGCAGAATGCAAGATCAACGGCTATAATCCGGTGGATCCGACTTCAATTACTGTTTCAAGCAATGTAACCGCTTATGTCGGATATACGAATGCCATTTCCATCAGAATGCAGCCGGAGAAAGCTAACCAGTACTACTATGCTGAAGTCAATAATGACAATATCAGCATCCTTCAGTCCTCCGGAAGAGGTGCACTGCGCATCACAGGCCTCAAAGCCGGTACGAGCGTTATCACAATTACATCTGAAAATGAGAAGCAGACTGCCAAAGTTAATGTTAACGTTGTCGAAGGAATTCCTGAGATTGAAGGGTCATGGGATATCTTCCATCTGAATACAACTGACAGAGGCTATTACCGTGTAGCGGATCAGAGCAGTGAGGAATATGTTCTGGTTGCCGGTGAAGGATATGACTTCGAATATGCGATTGATTACACTGCATATTCCTCTGTTGAAGAGACTTCATTCATCAAGAGTTTAATTGAATGCGGCCTGTTTGAAGATGTTGTACCGTGGGGTATCGGCAGCAGTGAATATTCGGCACTATATGGCACATATGCAAAAGCCGCAAAGGCAGGAACAACTGAAATTGAACTGCTTCCGGGACATCCGGTTAAAGTCACAGTTATTGATTCTGCATGGCTTGGCACAAAGGTAACAGCTGACAGCTCAATTCCTGCAGACATCGTGAATGCATTCAAAGAAAGCGATCTCGGTGTGCAGTATGACAGCACATTCTATGCTGCAGAGCTTGACGGACTTGACAGTCTCAGCGTCAATGCAAACCAGAAGGCAGTTGTTCAGTCATGGCTCGATGTCAAGATCGACAGCTATGAGAAGGATGCCTTCGGAAATATCACATTCAAGCTGACAGCCGACGCAAAGGCAAAAGTCGTTGCCCTGGCCAAGACAGCAGCCAATACATCCGACGGTACAGCACTGATTGCAGAAACAAAACTGAACGGCTATGAGCGCATGCAGTTTGTCCTGCCGATGGCAAGTGTCTTCGGAGATGATTACATCCGCAGCCTCACCGTCACACATAAGGCATCCAACGGCAAAGAATATACCTATGATGCACTGTATGACGAACAGACTCTCTACTTCTACAGCACTAACGGATACGGAACATTCACAATCACCGGTGTTGTATCAGGATATAAAGATCCTGTCTACACATGGACAAAGACAGAAAACGGCTATGACGTCACAGCAGTTTCCGAAAGCGTGGATGAAGCTGATCCGACCCTCACCGAAACAGTCACAGCAGTCTACAGTGTTGAAAAAGAACCGGAATGCATGACAGAAGGCGTCGGCGTCTATACCGCAGTCTTCACCAACCCTGTATTTGAAACACAGACAAAGAAGGTTTCAATTCCTGCGATCGGCCATCATGAATACGGAACTCCGACTTATACATGGGCAAGCGACTTCAAGACAGTTACCGCAAAAGCAGTCTGCACAGTCTGCGGCGAAGAACTGACTGAAACAGTCGAAACAGTCTATGAAGTCATCCAGGAAGCTACCGCAGATGAAGACGGAAGCGCAAGATATACCGCAACATTCACAAATGAGCTGTTTGAAACACAGACCAAGGATGTCGTGCTGCCGGCCAAGGGCCATACATACGGAACTCCTGAATATACATGGTCTGAAGATAACAGCACAGTCACCGCAGTTTCCAAGTGCACGGATTGCGACAGACAGATCACTGAAACAGTCGAAACGACCTATGAAGTGATCAAGGAACCCGGATGTGAAGAAAAGGGTATCGGCAGATACACAGCACACTTCACAAACGAGCTGTTCGAAACACAGACCAAGGATGTTGAAATTGAAGCCAGAGGACATGTATACGGTGAACCTGAATACACATGGTCCAGAGACAACAAGACAGCAACAGCCAAGGCAGTCTGCACAGTGTGTGGCGACGAAGTCACAGAAACAGTCAACACAACTTATGAAGTGCTCGAAGAACCGACTCTTGAAGAGCCCGGAAAAGGAAAGTACACAGCAGTCTTTACAAACGAACTGTTTGAAACACAGACCAAGGAAGTAGAGATTCCTTCACTTTCCGATAAGAGCGCAAAGGATATCGTCCTTGACAAGAATGAACTGACAATCCTCTTCAACGCTTCCGCAAAACTGAATGCAACAGTCCTTCCGGAAGACTGCGAAGACAAGACAGTGAAATGGTCAAGCAGCGATTCAAGTATCGTTACAGTTGATGCAAACGGCAATGTCAAGGGTGTCAAACCCGGTAAGGCAACAGTAACAGCAGAAACAGTCAACGGACTGACAGACACATGTGAAGTCAGAGTTCTCTTCACCGACGTAGCAGTCAGCTCACAGTACTTCTTCACACCTGTCTACTGGGCAGTCGATAACGGCATTACCGTCGGAGCAGGCGGACCGGGTAAGTTCTCACCGACAGCAAGCTGTACAAGAGAACAGTTTGTCACCTTCTTATGGAGACTGAACGGTGAACCTGAGCCGAAGAGCTCAAGCAACTTCTCAGATGTGAATAGAAGCGACTGGTATTACAAGCCGATCACATGGGCAGCTGAGAACGGAATCACAGTCGGTCTGAATGACGGAACTGGCAGGTTCGGTGTCGGTCAGGCATGTACACGTGAACAGTGCGTCACATTCCTGCACAGATCAGTAGGCAGTCCGGAACCTGCAGGCACAATGGAATTCACCGACAGCCAGGCAGGCAGATACTACTACAAAGCGATCAAGTGGGCAGCAGGCAAGGGAATCACAGTCGGTCTGAACGACGGAACAGGCAGATTCGGTGTCGGCCAGAAGTGCACCAGAGGCATGCTTGTAACCTTCCTCTACAGATTTGATCAGTCAAAATAAAGCAACTCTCAAAAGAATTGCCGACAGGCGCAGGATTATTTATCCTGCGCCTTTTGAATCTTCAGTATTTATGGGGTTTTTGTACAAATGTACATACATTTTCAAATATATATACATGATATAATCAACTTATATTGAAAGGGTACAGGAGGCATCATTTATGCTAAAGAAATTACTTGTTTTACTAATTTCATTTTTCATGATGATTCCGCATTCCTTTGTCACATTTGCAGAGAATGCTGAAGAATCTGATCCAACCGAAATCAATGAAAAAGAGCCTTTGACCGTTCAGCCGACGGCTGATGAAGAAAAGGATATCCGTGATATTTCGGTTGATGAAACTGTCACCGTCAACATTGAAAACGGCGGTAACATGATCTACTACCATTTTGTACCAGAGACTTCGAATATGTATATGTTCGTGTCAATGAGCAATGAATTTGACACCTACGGCTATCTTTATGATGAGAATTTCAATGAGCTCACTTCTAACGATGACGGCGCAGGCAACAGCAATTTCAGAGTGAAATATCAGCTTGAAGCAGGTGTGACTTATTATTTTGCGGCAAGGATGTACAATTCTGAACAGACCGGTTCATTTGAAGCAAAGCTGAGTGTTTATGAACCGACAGGAGCAGAAGAATTGTCTTTTAAGCGCGCCAGTTACGGCATGAGATTGAATTATTCACAATACATTCCGAGTCTTCTGAATATTCAGCCTTATCTTGCTCTGGAAGACACTGTATTCACTTCTTCTGATGAATCTGTGATCGAAGTTTCCGGCAGCTATGTTAATGCCAAAGCAGCCGGTGAAGCAACATTGACAGCAACATCATCAAACGGTATCACTGCAAGTACACTCGTCAAAGTCGGAAATTACGCTGACAGTATTTCCCAGGTATCAGATTATGAACAGGATCTTACAGTCGGCCAGACCGTACAGCTGACATATAAGCTGTATCCTGAGGATGGTGATCTTTCTGATGAAACTGTCATATGGACAACCAACGGAGGAAATCCTGATTGTATTTCTCTGGATCAGGAAGGCAATATAACTGCAATCTCTGCCGGATATACAAATGTATATGCGGAAATCAGCAACGGATCCGCCGCAAGCTGGTATATCTATATCAGTGAACCGCTGACTTCTCTTTCATTCAGAAATGAAACAAATTATCTGCCGATCGGCGGAGGAAACCATATCTGGAATTATCTGAATTACGAACCGGATGAAGCATACGGCAGCGCACTGACAATTGAATCATCTGATGAATCCATCATCAAAGTTGATGGCAGTTATCTTTACGGTGTCGCTGCAGGAACCGCTGAAATTACGGTCACTTCGACAAACGGACTGAGTGCAACCGGAACATTTGAGATCGGAAATTATGCGGACGGAATCAATCCGAAAGAAGGAAATATCAGGCTGAAAGTCGGAGAAACCAAACAACTTGAATATATTCTTTATCCGGAAGATCGAGACACTTCAGATGAAGTCATCAGATGGGAAATTGATTATTCCGATAACAACAGCTTCTCATTGAGCGAAACCGGTGAAGTGACTGCACTGAATACCGGCAGCGGTGCTGTGAGAGCTTATATCAAAAACGGCGGCAATGCTTATTACAGTATCACTGTTTATGAAGAACCGACATCTCTTTCATTCAGAAAAGATACAAACTATATCGGTCAGAACGACGGGCAGTATCTCTGGAATTTTCTTAATTATGAACCGTCAGGAGCGTACAGATATCCGCTGAATGTGACTTCCGGTGATGAAAGCATTGTCAGAATTGATGGTGAGTATCTTTACGGCGTCAACAAAGGAACCACGACAATCACTGTTTCAGCAGAAAACGGAGTCAGCGCAAGTGCCGAATTCACAGTCGGTGATTATGCTTCATCAATCAGCCGCTCAGGCGACTATGAAACATATGTCAAAGTCGGTGAAAGCAAACAGCTGACTTATCAGCTGAATCCATATGGTGAAACCTTTGATGATGAAGAAATCACTTGGAAAGTGGACAGGGGTGCAGACATTCTGTCTGTAGATGAAAACGGTGTTGTGACCGGACTCAAAACAGGATATGCAGAAGTCTGGGCAACAATCAAAAATGGTTCCAGCACATATTTCTCGGTCCATGTATATCAGGATCCTGCAGCACTCTTATTCAAGGAAAGAACAAATTATCTGGATAAGTATTACAGCTACAGCGTCGACAGATATCTTGTTTATGAACCATCTTCTGCTAATGGCGCTAAGTTGACTGTCACATCAAGCAATCCGGAAGTTGTTGAAGTGTATAATAAACAGCTTTTCGGAAGATCCAACGGTACCGCAACAATCACGGTGACTGCAGAAAACGGAGTCAGTGCAAGTGCTGAATTTGTTGTCGGAGACTTTGCAGCAAGTATTTCCAACATTGAAATGAACAGTATCTATCTGACACCTGGCGAATCAAAGCAGCTTGCATATCAGCTTTATCCGGAAAATACAGAATTTGCAGATGAGTCTGTTACATGGAGTATTGAATCGGACCTGAATGGTGCAATCACGATTGATTCAACGGGGCTGGTTAAAGCTGTTAAGACTGGATATGCCCAGGTAAAGGCAGCAATCAAAAACGGTTCTTATGCCAACTACTACATCAGTGTTGTTCCGGAACCGAAAAAGATCGCATTCGCGGATATGAATTATTACGTGGCAGTCGGCTCGAGTAAGTATATCAACAATAGTATGCTGATTTTCAACCCGGCCGGAGCTCAGAGCCTGAATGCAGAGTATTCATCCAGCAATGAGAGTGTCATGACTGTTCAGGGCTCTATGATCCGCGGTGTTTCGCTTGGAACAGCCATTCTCACTGCAACTGCAGAAGAAGATCTTGTCGCAAAGACAAGAATTCATGTCGGCAATTATGCTTCTTCCATTGAACCGAAAGGTGAAAGACGCAGAACCCTGAAAGTCGGAGATTCTGTACAGCTCGAATACAATCTGTACGGAAACGGCGACTATTCTGATGACGAATTCATATGGCAGCTCAATTATGCAGATGACAACTGCATCCGTCTGTCTGAAACAGGGCAGGTTACAGCACTCACTGCCGGAACAGCACAGGTCAGCGTGACAGGAAAAACCGGAGCAGCTGCATATTTCTTTATCACGGTTGCCGATCAGCCGACTTCCATCTCATTTGAACAGAGTGAGTACACAGCAGTTGTCGGCAAAGAAATCAGAATCCTCGCAGATGTGACTCCCGAGAGTGCATCTCTTGCTCAGCTGAATTGGGAATCTTCGGATTCATCGATTGCAAGAGTCAATTACTCTTATAACAGCTGTTATGTTTACGGCTACAAGGAAGGTACGGTAACAATCAAAGCGTATTCTGCAGAAAATGAATCAGTCTATGCGGAATGTACAGTGAAGGTTGTACCGCAAGTCCCGGCGACATCCTTCACTATTGCACCGACAGCCACGGCCTATGTTGACTATTCAAGCGTATTGATCTATTCAACGGAACCGTTCAACGGAGATCCGAATGTAACATTAACAGCTGATAACACGAATATTTCTTTCAATTCCTCTGCATCCGGAACGATCTGGGTCACCGGTCTTAAAAAAGGCACAAGTGTTCTGACATTAACAAGTTCAGACGGAAAAGTGACTGCTTCGACAACGATTACCGTTAAAGAAGGATACCCTGACATGCAGGGCAGCTGGTACATCGGCCATCGCAATCCGACTAACGGAACGATTTACAATTATCGGAAAGATCCGACGGAATATCTCTTCGTGAAAGGTGAATCATATTATGTCGACACAGAGACAGTATACACACCGTATGCACCGGTCAACCGAATTGATCTGGCAAAGAGACTCACTGATACAGGCTTGTTTGAAAATGCATTTATGACAGGCTACGGCGGTTCAGATATCTTTGCATACAACGCAGCTCATGCAACAGCATCAAAAGCAGGAACTGCCGAAGTTGAACTGATCAACGGCAAAAAGATCAAAGTGACTGTAATCGATGCGGCATGGCTCGGTGCAAAAACAACCGCAGACAGTTCAATCCCTGCAGATATAGTCAATGCATTCAAAGAATATGATTTCGGTATGCAGTATGATACGACTTTCTATGCGGCTGAAATTAACGGGCTTGACAGTCTGAGTGTCAATGCAAACCAGAAGGCTGTTGTTCAGAGCCGGCTCGATGTTTCGATTGATGAATATGAAAAGGATGCTCTCGGCAATATCAGATTTGTTTTCACAGCAACTCCGAAAGTAAAAGTTGTTTCAATGGCAAAGACAGCTGACAGTGCTTCAAACGGAACTGATCTAATCGCCGAACAGACACTGACTCCTTACGCTGATCTGGATGTAGTTGTTCCAACAGCAGAAATCTTCGGAGATGCAAATGTCCGTAATCTGAAGGTAACACAGAAAGTAAACGGCACTGATTTCAACTATGAATCAGACAACTTCCTGTATGATGACGGAATGATCGTGATCCGCAGTGAAAATGGTGCAGGTCAGTTCACGATCATCGGAACAGCATCTTCATACAAAGATCCAGTTTACACATGGACTGAAACAGCTGACGGTTATGAAGTCACAGCAACAGCGGAAAGTGATGAAGGAGAACCGACAATCACAGAAACAGTGAAAGCTGTTTACAGTGTTGAAAAAGAAGCATTATGTACAACAACCGGCATCGGTGTTTATACAGCAACGTTTACAAATGCAGTATTCGAAACACAGACAAAGAGAGTCACGATTCCGGCAATCGGTCATCATGAATACGGTGAACCTGAATACACATGGTCCAGAGACAACAAGACAGCAACAGCCAAGGCAGTCTGCACAGTGTGTGGCGACGAAGTCACAGAAACAGTCAACACAACTTATGAAGTGCTCGAAGAACCGACTCTTGAAGAGCCCGGAAAAGGAAAGTACACAGCAGTCTTTACAAACGAACTGTTTGAAACACAGACCAAGGAAGTAGAGATTCCTTCACTTTCCGATAAGAGCGCAAAGGATATCGTCCTTGACAAGAATGAACTGACAATCCTCTTCAACGCTTCCGCAAAACTGAATGCAACAGTCCTTCCGGAAGACTGCGAAGACAAGACAGTGAAATGGTCAAGCAGCGATTCAAGTATCGTTACAGTTGATGCAAACGGCAATGTCAAGGGTGTCAAACCCGGTAAGGCAACAGTAACAGCAGAAACAGTCAACGGACTGACAGACACATGTGAAGTCAGAGTTCTCTTCACCGACGTAGCAGTCAGCTCACAGTACTTCTTCACACCTGTCTACTGGGCAGTCGATAACGGCATTACCGTCGGAGCAGGCGGACCGGGTAAGTTCTCACCGACAGCAAGCTGTACAAGAGAACAGTTTGTCACCTTCTTATGGAGACTGAACGGTGAACCTGAGCCGAAGAGCTCAAGCAACTTCTCAGATGTGAATAGAAGCGACTGGTATTACAAGCCGATCACATGGGCAGCTGAGAACGGAATCACAGTCGGTCTGAATGACGGAACTGGCAGGTTCGGTGTCGGTCAGGCATGTACACGTGAACAGTGCGTCACATTCCTGCACAGATCAGTAGGCAGTCCGGAACCTGCAGGCACAATGGAATTCACCGACAGCCAGGCAGGCAGATACTACTACAAAGCGATCAAGTGGGCAGCAGGCAAGGGAATCACAGTCGGTCTGAACGACGGAACAGGCAGATTCGGTGTCGGTCAGAAGTGCACCAGAGGCATGCTTGTCACCTTCCTCTACAGATTTGATCAGTCAAAGTAAAGCTTGGGGAAATACTCAGGAATTGCTTAAAATCTAAATGAAATCCAAAAAAAGGGGCTGTAACAGTTGAAAAACTGCGACAGTCTCTTTTTTACACTTCGCA
>JAUNEN010000121.1 GCA_030525525.1 Erysipelotrichaceae bacterium | reverse complement strand
ACATGTTTCTGCATGCCTTCTGCAAATCCTTAATCATTATATTTACCGGAAAAGTCCGGCTTCCGCGCATCTTTATTTACCTGCAATGATCAGGCTGTGGATCATATTGCTTTAATGAAGCGGCGTAAACTGCCATGTACAGTGAGCATTCATCAGTGGCATAATAAAACCGTGAATATATCTTCACGGAGGTTTCCCATGAATTCAAAAACACAGAAGCTCACAGCAGTCCTGATGACGGGATGTTTCTGCATCCTGGTATTTGCCGGCCTGGCTTATTTCTTCATCCGTCTGGAAGAAGCACCCGGTTTCTTACGTTTTCTTTACGGCGCAATCTTTACCGGCTTATGCTTCGGTATGTCTTCTGTTGTGACAGAACGGGTCAGGGAAATCCGGAAAGGAGAAGAAGATGATCTTGACAACTACTGATTCATTCCCCGGCAGAACCTATGAAATTGTCGGTATTGCCAAAGGCTCTACTGTTCAGACTGTCAATGCAGTCCGCGACATCGGTGCTTCACTCAAAACACTCGTCGGCGGTGAAATTGTCAAATACAACGAGATGATGAACACAGCCCGTGCTCTGGCAACCAAGCGCATGTGTGAAGATGCTGAAGAACAGGGTGCTGATGCGGTGATCTGCGTCCGTTATTCCTCTGCTTCCATCATGCAGGGTGCAGCGGAAGTCATGGCATACGGTACAGCAATCCGTTTCATCGGTTAGCAGCATAATCAAAAAGGCGTAAACCCCGTCATAACGATTTACGCCGCCGGTCAAAAGAACCGGTTTTTTATTTTTTCGCATATCGCTGCAGGAATGTCACGATCATTGCACGTGTACATTTCTGACCGACTCCGAATCTGCCTGTTCCGTCATTCAAGCCTACCGTGATTCCCTTGGAAGCTGCCCATGAGATGGAGTTGTAATAATAATCCCCTGACCCGACATCGCTGAAAGATGTATGGGATGCCACAGACGGTGAACCCTGTGCACGATATAAGAAGGTGACACACTGTTCTCTGGTACATGTCTGACCGACTCCGAATCTGCCTGTACCATCATTCAGGCCTATTGTAATTCCTTTGGAAGCTGCCCATGAAATCGGCTCATAGAACCAGTCATCACTGCTGACATCACTGAAGTACGGATAGGAAGAAGGCTCCGGTTGACCGTTGAGCCGCCATAAGAATGTGACAATCTGTTCTCTTGTACAGCCTGCACCGGGTGAGAATTTTCCCGGTCCGCCGGAACCGACTGTTATGCCGCTGTCGAGTGCCCAGTAAACAGGTTCAAAAAAATACTGGCTGCTGTCTGCCGCATCAGAGAATAAGACTCTGACTTCACAGAGATCGCTGGTTCCGTTGAATGTGGTTGCTTTGATTGTGGCAAAGCCTGCACTCTTTCCTTTGACATTTCCTCTGTTGTCAACAGTCGCAACCGACTCATCGGAAGAAGACCAGATCACCGTCTGGCCGGCAGGTGATACAGATGCACTCAGCTGAATGGTTTTTCCGTAAACCACGGAAGATGTATGTGCATTGATTGTGACCGAACCTGAAGCTCCCAGAAGTTTCGGAATTTCGATATCTTTTGTCTGAGTGGAAAACAGACGGTTTTCAAAGACTGCAGTCAGTCTGCCCTTTCCTGTTTTTTCGGCAGTCGGTGCAGAGATGATCTGATAGGATGTATCGACTGTTTCCGTAACTTCTTCACCGCCTGTCTGGCATTTGACTTTTGCGGTGACTGTTGTCAGATCATCCGACCATGCATAGGTAGGTGTTCCGTATTGATGAATATGGCCGTCGACGTGAATGTTCAGAGACAATATGCCGACAAAGCTGCCGTATGTTGAAATATAATTGACTTTCGCATCACCGTAATACAGTGCTGTGATTTTTCCGCTTTCGACTTTCAGCACTTCGGTATCACTGGATGTATATGTTCTGACTTTACCGAAATTCTCATATAAATATCCCTGATACCAGAACGAAGCAGTCACTTCGGGAATCGCCATGGATTCTCCTTCATGAAGTGTAATATTCGGGTTGTTCTGATATTTCGAATCGGTAAAGGAAGATCTGATCTCGCAGTCGGATTCTCTCACCGGGCATTCAACAGTAACTGTATCTTCACTGTAACTGACCGGCCTTGTATTGACGACATCACCGGAGAATTCCTGAACCCAGTATCTGTATCCATTATAGACAACGCATGCAATTCCGATGGATTTTGCACTTGCACTGAGCATGTTGCGTCTGTGTCCCTGTCCCCAGTACTGGACATCATCTTCTTTCCATGTATCAAATGCATCGGCTGCACTTGTCTGTCCCCAGGCGATATTTTCGGCATACCATCTGTTTCTGAGATAAGAAGGATATGCCGTCATCCATGAAGAACCGTCCGGTCTTGTGTGCCCGAGACTCAGCAATAGTTCTGCCGCTCTCTGCATCGCAACCTTTTCAAGGTCATAGTCATATGTCAGTTCTTCAAGATCTTCATATTTGACCTTTTCACTGTTATCAGAATTCCATGCCCATGCATCATCGCCTGTTCTGAAATCATTGACCATCCTGAACATCGTACGGGCATCCTTCTGCCGGTATGAACATTCAACAGGAATATAATTTTCTTCTTCAGCCGCATTGATTTCAGCACTGTTTTCCGAATTCACAGCTTCAGGAAGTGCCTGATCCATTTCCGTGATTTCTTCTTCGGCGTTAACCGGAATCAGAACGTTGAGCATCAGAATACATACAGTCAATGACTGAATCAGCTTTTTGATATTCTTCATAACAGGCTCCTCTGCAATGTTTTTTTATGAAACGCACACGCATCATAGCATATGATGATCGAATAACAATGTGAAAACACATGAAAGTTGAAGAAATGCAGGCTGAACTCCTGAGATTTCACAGTCAAATGATTGTGCGAAACCAACTAAAATTCACAAATATATGATATATTGAGTGATATACATGGTGTTACGCAAACTGTAACACCGGCTGTTCTGACAGGTGATATATTCTGAATCAGATATAACATTGATCAATGGAGGTAGCTGAATGAAACTGAAACTTTTATTGAGTACAGCGCTTGCCCTCTCCTGCCTGATCCCTGTTTCCGTCAAGGCAGAAGAGAAACCGGCTGAAGAAGAACTTACAGAAATGGAAAAACAGATCGGTCATGAAAATGCCGATGAAACAGCATATATGAATTCCATGAATCCTGTTTCTGATGAAGAGGATACAGGGATTGCAATCACGGATTCATATGTTGAGCTGTCTGTTGATTCATCCAGGCAGCTGAATGTCGAAGTATTGGCCGAAGGAATTGACAGAAGTCAGATTGAATGGTCGGTTGATGATGACAGTATCATCACAATTGATGAAAACGGCATGATCAATGCCCATTCACCCGGCAGAGCCACCGTACGTGCCGTCAGTGAAGACGGAGAGTATTACGACATCTGCACCGTTGAAGTCATTCCGGTTTATTCCGAAAGCGTGCTGATCAGTTATGATGAGCTCGAAATGGTTTATGGAGAAACACATCAGTTAAGTGCTTCGGTCGAACCTGCCAATGCGACACTGACCGGAGTCAGATGGTCGTCAAATGATGAAGATGTCGTTACGGTTGATCAGAGCGGAAAGATCAAAGCAGTCGGTCCCGGCACAACAGCAGTCACTGCGGCAGCCGAAGATGACAACTCCGCTGCCAACTGTCTGGTTACCGTCTTATTCACGGATGCTTCGGATGAAAGCAGATACTTCTATGAGCCGGTATACTGGGCACTCCGCCATTATGTCACCAACGGCTATGGCGGCGCAGGAAAGTTCTCTCCCGATGTCAGATGTACAAGAGAGCAGATCGTATCATTTATCTGGAGACTGGCCGGCGAACCGGATCCTGAAAAATACACGAAGTTTGCGGATGTGAAGGAAACCGACTGGTATTACAAAGCTGTGTCATGGGCATATGAAAAAAATATTACGTATGGCCTGAATGACGGAACGAACAGATTCGGTGTCGGAATGCCCTGCACAAGAGAAATGTGCATCACATTCCTTCACAGAGCAGCAGGCAGTCCGAAGCCTTCAGAACATGCATCATTTGCGGATGTTGATTCATCACGCTATTACTACGAACCCATCTCATGGGCCTATGAAACTGATATCACCACAGGTCTCAACGACGGAACAAACAGATTCGGAATCGGCACCAGCTGCACAAGAGCGATGGTTGTGTCCTTCCTCTACAGGCAATATACCGGTCTCTCAGTCACCATGGATACCTTTGAGACCGTCACTTCAAACGGACGTTCCTATCTTGTCTATAAGAAAGACGGTAAAATCCTCAAGAAGAATTTCAAGCTTGATCAGGTTTATTACCAGGTTGATCCGCAGACCGGTGAGATCATTCACACGCAGAATCTCTTCACCGATGAAATCTACATGGAAGGCGTCGATATCAGCGAACATAACGGTGAGCTTGATCTTTCACAGTTCGAAGGCGGATTTGCCATCATCAGAGTAGCCTGGGGAACGCATGAAGACATTCTGGCAAAGCGGAATATGGATCTCTGCGAACAATTGAAAATCCCCTACGGTGTCTACCTCTATGACTATGCACTCGATGATGAGCAGGCAGAATCGGAAGCAGACTACATTCTGGAACTGATCAAAGGAAGAGATATCAAACTCGGTGTCTGGTTTGACATTGAAAATGATTCATACAAAGCAAGCCGCATTCCGGGCTGGCCGAACGCAGCAGTAATCTCAAGACATTGCGCCATCTTCTGTGATAAAGTTGCCGCTGCAGGCTATCATACCGGAATCTATACTTCCTATTACTGGTTCCTGGATTATGTCAAAGGTCTCAACAGATATGACAAATGGACAGCGCATTGGGGATATAACGACGGCTCATGGGCTGTCAACCTCAACGGCAAATGCAATATCCACCAGTTCACCAGTAATCCGATTGACCGGAATGTGTTCTACACAGATCCGAATCTCATGAGCAACGAAGACTGAACATCTCTGAAATATGAAAGGGAACATTGTGATTCAATATCACTCTGTTCCCTTTTTTCGTTAATCCAGCAATTTCTGTATCTGTGAATGAACAACTTCCTCAAGCATCGTGATCCTCTCTTTGGGAAGATTGTATTTTGTATGCCTTCCGAATCTGAATTCAAGCAATGAGCGTAACCGCATCCGGTGTTCATGCGTCATGACATTTTTTGCTTCATCGATAAAACTGTCATAAACGCACGGCAGCAATGTTCCGGCATACTTTACAAGAGCTTCTTCTGAACTGAGCGCCTGTGCACCTGCAAAATTCAGCAGAGAATTTCCATGATCGAACAGCGGAGCCGGTGCAATGATCTGATTGGAATGACTGTCAACCAAAAATCCAAAGTTTCCGAAATGCCTGTCAGTATTCAGAATGACGGCATCAAATACAATCATGTCATTCAATGCATTGACATAATCCTCGCCAAGCGATTCGTAATAAGCCCGGACAGCTTTCATTCCGCCTTTGCGGACAATCCTGCCGACAGGCACATATGATATATCCTTGCTTGTGAACAATTCGCATGTCGAACATAAAGTGTTTTTCCATTTTGAAAGACCGTACGTAACAGCATTGATTCCAAGCTGTGCGGCAATCTGTGATGCCAGAAATTCTGAGTATGGTTCATTTCCTGTATTTGACGCGCCGGATGTACCGCCTTTGTACAGCTTTATGATTCCGTTTTCTCTTCGCCAGCATTTCGGTAACATTCCGTTTGTTGTCAGTTCAGGAGAAGATGCAGCCCTGTTGCCGGCTTCTGTTCCATATCCTGTAAAAGCAATCTGTCCGAGGATCCGGCTGAAACGGTTGTCATACAGATTATATTGGTCGAACGTACCTTCGAAGTCCTGATCTGTAACCCAGTAACAATCATTCAGAGAAAGGCCTTTCGAAACCCGCAGAATATCAAACGGGCGGTTCATACTGAGAGCGAGCGAGCTCACAATCGTATCTGCATAAGCTCTGTTTCTGGGAATGACCCTGTGTCTGACCCAGGCTTCCAGAACTTCAGCTGAAATTTCTGTCAGATCCAGGGGAAACAGATTTCTTTTATCTTCATTGGTCCAAAGAATCCGCACATCGGGATCAGCACCGGACTGATATGAAAAACGCAGCAGAGTTGTGTCAAAGTGCCTTAATTCGCAGATCATATCTGTATCCTTTCAAATTTCACTGATTTCGTTTGCCGGTGTCCGGATGTTCATTCATTTTTTTCTGAAGAATCCGAACGGATTCCATTTCTTATGAAGATACGGGAAACATGCAAGAAGTGCTTCCTGTTTTTTAATCACTTCCTCATAAGAATCATATGTCAAAGCACATTCTTTATCGGGATCGGGAATATCGCCTTCTCTTAAGCTGAACGGCTTTCTGTCTTTTCCGAACGATGAGAAGTAATCATGATATTTATAACCGTCGCCAAGAATTCTGTCTGAACTTTCACACCAGCAGTTGGGAACGCCGTATGAATCAGAAACAATGATTCCGTGTAAGCTTGTCGAGAAAATCCTGCGGCATGAAGAAATCTGTTTCAG
>JAUNEN010000043.1:20541-23935 GCA_030525525.1 Erysipelotrichaceae bacterium | reverse complement strand
GAGTCTGTATGAAAATGATGAGATTGAATGGAGAAAGAAACAGAGACTGGAAGAATTGCTGAAGGCATATGAAAAAATCAATGATTCCGATCATGTGAAAGAAACATTGAAACTGCTCGTATGTGAATATGCATCCGACATCGAAAAAGTCAGAAGACTCCGTGAACTTTCCGATCCTGATGAATGGGAAATTTCAAGAGAAAAGATCCTGAAAAAGAATCCTGATCTGAATCTAGTGATTTTCCATGAAGAAAAACTGTATGACCGTTTGCTGAAAGCACTTAAAAACAAACCGATCAAAACAGTCGAGTTATACCGGAAGGAACTTCAGGAAATCTATCCGGATGAAATCCTGAAGATCTATGTCGATTATCTGTATCAGCTCGAAAAGAATTATCCCTGCAGAAGTCTTTATGATGAGATGAAAGAATATCTTTTCAAAACAGCTGAAATCGAAGGCGGAAAACAGGAAGTCCGCATCATTGCTGATGAATGGATGCGCAGATACCCCACCCGCAAAGCCATGCAGGAAATGATCTGCCAGCTCCGCATGCATATTTAAAAAGGGAAAGATGACAGGCGTCTGTAGACCTGAAGGTCATAAACGCTGTGATCATCATTCCCTGTTTTTACTTCTTTGTCTGTGATTTTGTTTTAATTTATATTCAGCGGACTTAATCTCTTCTGAACAAATCTCTTGTATGGACCTTACTATATGTTTCTAGCAATAACATTCTAAAACTTTCTGACACATAATGCATTTAATGCCAGCTAAACAATATGCTTTCGGTTTTTTTCTTTGATTGATTTATTGCTTGAAGGAATCAGTTACGAAAACTAATTTACTATATAATTAAGCATAGATATTTGCTGGAATGCCATAGTATGAGGGCTACTTTAGCATTCATTTTAGTATTTTTTAATGAATGGAAAATGATTTATCATGAGTTTCAAGAAAAAGACAGCTGAACAAATTAACACTGCACTTACATGCCTTTTGATACTATCAGATTCAGTTTATTTACGAGATGTAATGCTAACTGTAAAAAACCCAATAATTTCACTTGGGATGGTACCAACTTGTGCAATGTTTTGTCATGAAGCAGATGCTTTTTTCTCACAAAATGAAATGCCTCTTTCTATATCAGAAGAAACATTGAAGCAACTGCAAGTGACCAGAGTACGGCTCAAACTATTTAATGAAAGGCGCTTAAAAAAAACCAGAGATACAATTCTTGGACTAGATCGTCAGCAAAGTCTTAAGTTTTCTGAACCGTTGAAGTTTAAGTTTTTGAGAAAATGCAATCTTTATTACAATATTGGCCTCTATTTTGATGAGAATAAGAATTTAATTGGCAATACTGAGTATTTTGCCTCTTTTTTTCAGGATAGAAAGCTGACCAGAGAAATGCTTGGTACAGAAGTCTTTGAATATGCAAAGCAGATCGGTTCTATTATTCAATCAATCCTTAATCTGTTTCAGTTATATATACCGATAAACAATAAAACAAAAAAAGAATATCGAATTCTCTATATGGATCTCAATACAAATAAAGATAAAGTATTTGCTTTCAAGGAAGACAACAGAGAAATAGAATTACTTCTGCTGCATCTTTTAGGCAGCGTTAATTATGCACTTTATATAACAGAAGAGATTCTTCCACCATGCACTTTGAAGTTTCGTATCCAATACATTTCTATGTACTATGCAATGGAACAGCTCAAAGTCGTTTCTGAAAAGAGTTCTGATAAAAGTCTGATAAATACAAGTAGTGCTTGTTTAGATTCACTTGATCAAATCAACAGTACGCAATTTAGAAATTGTATGATGCATTATTCACTTAGTAACCATGGGCATTTTGAAATCAGTGAAGAACATCTGGATTTCCGCAAACCATTCTATGGTCTTATTGAAAGCTGTTTTGATGGGCAATCATTCGATACAGTTTGTGATAAAGTTAAAAAGAATCTGAAAATGATATCCGAAACATTATCCAATTATTTAGTAATTGAGCAAGATCATCTGAAGGAGTTATAGATGAATGATTTCATGGAAGACACTCAGGATTATGTGTGTTCAATAAGTCCTACAGAATTTGAAGAGTTTTGTGTGGAGTTGTGTAAAAACTATGCATATGAAGAGCATCTGCAAGATTTTATTATTAAACATAACGTAAAACAGAAAACACCAGATGGATTCTACCAATTGGATATCTTTGCAAGCTTTACAGCTTTAAATGTTGAATTCAAAATTCTCTGTGAATGCAAACAATATACTTCACCGGTTAAGCGAGAAAGAGTTGAGATACTTAATAGCAGATTAAAAAGCTTAGGCATACATAAAGGAATACTCCTTTCAACAAGCGGTTTCCAGAGTGGAGCAATTCAATATGCTAAAACACATAGTATTGCGCTTATTCAAGTATTCGATCACAGTTGCTTGAAATTTTCACATAGTGGCGGACCAGATGCGAAAGTTGATGAGAGTGATCCATTGAAATATATTGAAGCCCATTGGCCTCTCTATCGCGCTATATGCTTTTCTGATAAAACTGAAGAACCTGTGGTTTTATATCCTAAATCTGAGATAGTTGCTGCTATCTATGAGGAGGCATACAAATTACTAAAGGAAAAATATGGAATTTAGAAGTATTCAAGAAAGAACAGATCTACATTGACGAATTCAATTATACTCGAAGGTCATGTGCCAAATAAGCATGCAGAAATGACAGACTGATCAAGGATATTACAGTGCAGGATATCATCAATTTGAAAAGATTTCTAAATTCGATTGTCTAAAGAAATTTAATCCGTAATTACACCAACGTAAATGAAATTTGAAGATTCTATGGAATTAGTTAAGTCTCTAATTGAATTTGATGCAAAATGAATAAGAAGGAAGTGCGTATGCTATGAACGTCGATAAACAAGCAATGCCAGTTTTATTTGATTTATATAATAGATTTAAAATGGAATCTGAGGTGGTTGTTACTTCGCCTGATTATGATCAACAACAGATAGATTATTTAATACACAAGGGGCTATTGACAAGAATTGACACAAGTACATTAAGCGGCTGGTCTTATATTGTGAAACCAACATATGAAGGCAAAAAGTATTTCTGCCAATTGAGCGAATCTCCTATAATTAAAATATGTGAGTTTATAAAACGTGGTGAAGAGATATATAAGAAAGAGTTTCATCCTGGAGGTGATGGGTTTGCTTTTTCATTTGTTGGAGGTCCATTATTTAGAACATGGATGGATGAAATCAATATTTTTAACGAACGGTATTTAAAAGATCATCCTTTACATAATCAGATCTTTGATACTTATTTTCATCGCAGAAACAGAACACATGCCTATGAAGATATGATGGGACATTTGCAAGCTTT
>JAUNEN010000043.1:0-20531 GCA_030525525.1 Erysipelotrichaceae bacterium | reverse complement strand
ATTGGTTGAAAAGGTAGTAAGAACCATCAATGAAGATGATGACTTAATAAATAAGAGCATTATAGAAAACAGGAAAGCAAACGAGTCCGAGTATATTCCTGATATAGGCAGAATGATGCGCAACGATATTGAACGCTGTAAAGCCTATTTTGATGATCCGAAAGATGAAGCGGAAGGACGTGATTTATATACTGATATTACAAGTAGATATGATTGCATAATTCCAAACTTAGGAGCAGGATTATATCAATGTGTGCCTGAACAGCACTGGTATGATCCTGAGATATCAGGGGAAACTTTGGTATATAACTTAAAGTGTATTATGAATAAGATGATTGCATATCAGGCAATAAACTATTCTACTCCACAGTTGAATGAGCTTGTTGAAGAGAGGAAGGTTATGGGAAACAAAGTTTTTATTGTACATGGACATGATGAAGCTGCTAAATATGAAATGGCTCGAACACTTGAAAAAGGTGGTTTTGAAGCTGTTATTTTACATGAGCAACCTGATTCCGGTTTGACAATAATTGAAAAAATTGAGAGGTACGCTGATGTTGATTTTGCAGTTGTACTGTATACTGAATGTGATCTTGGCAGAGCTAAAGAAAACGATCCAAATGATGAAAAGTATCGAGCCAGACAAAATGTTGTATTTGAACATGGATATTTGATTGGGAAACTAGGTAGAGATCATGTTTGTGCTCTTGTTAAAGGGAATGTTGAAACTCCAGGAGATATTAGCGGGGTTGTTTATATTCCGATGGATTCAGGTGGTGCTTGGAAAACGCGACTTGGAAAAAACATGAGTAATATCGGTATGCAGGTTAATTTAAACACGCTTTGCAGCTAACAACGAATTAAAATGATAAATAATAGAGTGCATGATTGGTGGTATTGTATACTGTTGAAATTTTCTAAAAAAGTGGTGCTGCAGAGGATTTCGGCAGCTTTCTGAATTTCAGCTTTCAGCTCATCATAAGTGATTGTATTGCCGGGATACGTACGGTCAGGATCATATGATGAACTGCTGTTATTTGGTATGACAAAGACTCCGTCACTTTTTTCTCTGTAGATTCCCTGCCAGTTTCCGGCCGCCCAGTACACATGATCTGTTTTTTCCCATGGTACAGATTCTTCAACTTCAGGTACCGGTTTGAGAAAATAAACACCTTTGTCACCGATTTCAGGATAGTAGTATCCTTCAGGAGTGAATGAAATATACTTTGTTTTCAATTCTTCATCACTCAGTTCTGCAAATCCTTCCGATTCTCGATATGCCTGTCTTTCTTCCTCTGTTTTATGTGCGTTGATGTAATCGGAAAGAGTCACATATCCGCCCATCATCAGCAGCTTGATCTCAGTTCCGTCACCTGCTTCGCCATAAAGAGTATCAATAATGCGGATCGTTTGCAGGGTTGTTGCGACGCCGCTTCTTTCGGCAGGAAATATGATAAAATCTGTCACTTCACCATAAACTGCAGCTTCACTGGCCTTCAGAAGATCTTCTGCTGATCCAAGATAATCCATGTCGCTTGCTGCTCCGTTGGCAGTGATGACAATTTCCTCTTTGGCAGGAGTCTGCGGTGTTCCTGTCTGTGGTGAAGCTGTCTGTCCTGCGCAGCCTGCAGATAATATTGAACAGATACAAAGTATATTGATGATCTTTTTACAATTCATAATGATTTCCTTTCCAGAATATAGATGATTCAATACATCGCATTGCTGCGGGATCGAATGAAATGCATATATGTTAAAAGTGATTGCTCATTTTCAGTTTAACATAGCAAAAAAAATAAAAAGATCATTGACCTGACCTGAATCAACAGGTTAACAATACAAATCTATACAGATTGGGAGATATAATCTTCTATGGCTGCATGTTCAGACAAGGTTTGTCTCTGATCGGATCGTGCTTTGTGCTGCTGCATATACTGATTTAGACAGACAAAAGGCAGGTTTCCCTGCCTCTGAGCTGTATGGTGTGAAGTCTCTGATATTTCCCGGAAATTATAATCCGATCTCAAAGGAATCATCATAGGCATGTACGACATTGTCGATGAGATTCTGATAAAAACTCTGATATCCCGGGAATATTGAGTCATCAAGATTTTTGTACCACATACTTCCGAATGATTCATATTGATTGGTCCATGTGTAGAGCAGATCAATTTTTACATTACTGATGGATGTGGAAACCGATCCGTCCGGATTGACTGTCTTATTGAGGATGAGTGAAGCTCCCATGCCTGTGTTGACATCATCATAGGTTGTATATTCCGGATAAGTCTGTCCGTTGATCAGATTGCCGAGTGCGTAGAAACACAATGTCTTTCCGTTATTGAGCCATTGAACAGGCTGGATGTTATGAGCGTGGTTGCCGATGATCAGATCTGCACCGGCATCGCTCAGCTGCTGTGCAAGTTTTAATTGTTCTTCATCGGGGTTATGTGTATATTCGGTTCCCCAGTGAATGGAGACAATCACAAAGTCAGCTTCTTTATCTGCTCTTTGTACAAGATCAAGCATTTCATTTTCATAGCCGCGGTATTGGTTGACCATGTATTCTCTTCCTTCGGGACAGAGATTTCCGTTCATATCATATGTCCATGCGGTGAATGCATAGGTAATGCCGTTGATCTCATGAATGATGGATGCGTCATGGTCTTCCTGCGATACATAGGTTCCGTCAGTGATGATTTCGGGATGTTTCTTCCAGTAGGCATCCGATCCTTCAATTCCTGCTGCACCTTTATCAAGCGAATGGTTGTTTGCGGTTGAAACAAGATTGAACCCTCTTTCGATCATGTAATCGCCGAAGGACTGCGGACAGTTGAAATGAGGGAAGGCTGTGATACCGAGCTCATCTCCGCCCAGAATGCATTCCTGGTTATAGAAGGAAAGATCATAGTTATGAGCAATGTCGGTGATTCCGTCCATCATCGGATGCCAGTCATAACTGCCATCAGGCAATCTTGCATAATCGCTGTTATTGACCTGTACCAGAGCATCCCCTAGCATGAAGAGACTTGCCGTATGGACTTCAGGTCCGGGTTCAGGTGTTTCTTCCGGTTTGAAAGGAAGTTCTGTTTCATGCGTTTCTGTTTCTGAACTTTTTTTATGATATTCAGGTTCTTCAGATTGTCCCTGATGAAAAAACAGCCAGATCAATGCGATCGGCAGGACGCATACTGCGATAAGGAGAGTATTCCGGATTGATTTTCTCAGATGTCTTCGTTTTGCCATGATGAAATTCTACCACCAAAAAAGCTCTCCTGAGAGGAGAGCTTTAAGCCGCAGCTTCTTCAAACTGTGAATTGTAGAGCTTTGCGTAGAAGCCTCCTTTTTCAAGGAGTTCTTCATGATGGCCGATTTCGACGATGTCGCCATGATCCATAACAATGATCATATCGGCATTTCTGATGGTGGAAAGACGGTGGGCAATGACGAAGGATGTTCTTCCCTTCATCAGTTTTTCCATGCCTTTCTGAATCAGGATTTCTGTTCTTGTATCAACCGATGAGGTTGCTTCATCAAGAATCAGAATCTTCGGATCGCTCAAGAATGCTCTGGCAATTGTCAGCAGCTGTTTCTGACCCTGGGAGATGTTGGTGGATTCTTCGTTGATGACTGTCTGATATCCATCCTCAAGGGTTCTGATGAAGTGATCCACATAGGCTTCTTCGGCAGCTTTGACAACTTCTTCATCGGTTGCGTCCGTACGTCCGTAGCGGATGTTGTCCATGATTGTTCCGGTATGAAGCCATGCGTCCTGAAGAACCATGCCGAAGCAGTCTCTTAAGTCTTTTCTGGTCAGATCGGTTGTTTTCTTTCCGTCGATATAGATATGACCGCTGTTGAGATCATAGAAGCGCATCAGCAGTTTGACGATTGTTGTCTTGCCGGCACCGGTCGGACCGACGATCGCAACCTGTGAACCTCTTGCAATATAAGCGGAGAAGTCATGAATGATGACCTTGTCGGGATTGTATCCGAAGACAACATTCTCAAATGTGACATTGCCTTTGATTTTGATCTCACCGTTTTCATCACGGATGCTGATGGGGTTTTCTGTATCCGGTGTTTCTTCTGCTTCCTCAAGGAATTCGAATACTCTTTCAGCGGCAGCTGTAGTTGCCTGCAGAATGTTCATGATCTGCGCTGTCTGGGTAATCGGCTGGTTGAAGTTTCTGACATACTGAATGAATGCCTGGATGTCACCGATGGCCAGTCCGTTATGGATGGCAAGATAGCCGCCTAACACACAGCAGCCCACATAGCCGACGTTGCCGATGAAGTTTGTGATCGGCTGCATCATTCCTGACATGAACTGAGCTTTCCATGCGGCATCGTAAAGATTGGTATTCAGTTCCCTGAACTCTCTGATTGATCTATCTTCGCCGTTGAACGCTTTCATGACAATGTGACCGCCATACATTTCTTCGATGTGTCCGTTGACATTGCCCAGCGTGCTCTGCTGCGCCTTGAAGTATTTCTGGGAGTGGGTGACCACAAATGCGGCAGCCATTCCGGAAAGCGGCACAACCACAAGCGCCATGATTGTCATCTGCCATGAGATCGA
The DNA here is from genome assembly GCA_030525525.1 of Erysipelotrichaceae bacterium. GTDB lineage: Bacteria > Bacillota_I > Bacilli_A > Erysipelotrichales > Erysipelotrichaceae > Bulleidia. The sequence continues at coordinate 15,949 of JAUNEN010000043.1, read as the reverse complement.
GATCATCATATAGAGAACACCGATGATCGTGACAAGCGATGTGAACACCTGCTGGATGGACTGGTTGAGGGACTGTGAGACGACCGCGACGTCATTGGTGATTCTGGAAAGGACTTCACCATGAGTCTGGGTATCAAAATATTTCAGCGGCATGCGGTTGATCTTTTCAGAGATCTCTTTGCGCAGCCTGTAGGTGATGCTCTGGGTAACGCCTGCCATCATCCATCCCTGGAAATAGTTGAAGATGACGGAACAGATATAGATGCCGAGCAATAATTTCAGAATATTGCCGATTTTCACGAAGTCGATTGAGCCGGTGCCGCTGTATTTGGCAACAAGGCCTTCGGCAAGGGCAGTAGTTGCCGAACCGAGGATCTTCGGCCCGATGATTCCGAATATTGTGGAGCCCACCGCAAACAGAATGATGACGATGATCTGTGCATAATAGGGACGCATATAGCGGATCAGCTTGGCGATGGTACCTTTGATGTTTTTGGCTTTATCGCCGGCCATCATGCCGGGGCCCGGACCGCCCGGTCCTCTTCTGACCTGAGGATTTCTTCTTTCACTCATAATGCAAGTTCCTCCTCATTCAGCTGTGAATATGCGATTTCACGATAGACTTCGCAGTTCTTCAGAAGATCTTCATGTTTTCCCTGACCGGCGATTTTTCCCTGATCAAGAACGATGATTCTGTCCGCATGCATGATCGTGCTGATGCGCTGGGCAACGATGAAGACGGTTGCCTTTGTCTCTTTGATCATTTTGTTGAGTGCCTCACGCAGCTTTGCGTCGGTCTGATAGTCCAGTGCACTGAATGTGTCATCGAAAATGTAGATCCTGGCATCCTTGCTTAAGGCACGGGCAATCGACAGACGCTGTTTCTGACCGCCTGACACATTGGTGCCGCCCTGGGAAATCGGCTCTTCGATGCCATGTTCCATACGGTCGACAAATTCGGCTGCCTGAGAAACTTCAAGAGCTCTGCGCATTGTTTCTTCCGATGCATTCTCATCGGCATATTTCAGGTTGGATTCCACTGTTCCCGAGAACAGAACACCTTTCTGAGGCACATAGCCGATCAGATCGCGCAGATCCTTCTGGGTGAATTCACGGATATCCGTGCCGCCATAGCGGACAGCACCTTCCGTGACATCAAAGAATCTCGGAAGCAGATTGATCAGTGTGGATTTGCCGCTGCCGGTGGAGCCGATGAAGGCAACGGTCTCACCCGGTTTTGCTTCAAAGCTGATATCTTCAAGAACATTCATCTCTGCTTTCGGATAACGGAAGCTGACATGATCAAAGGTAACGGTCTGCGCACCTGAGGGAAGAGATTTCGGATTCTTCGGATCATGAATCGAAGGCTCTGTTTCAAGAACTTCGAAGATACGTCTTGCGGAAACTGCAGAGCGGGGAATCATGATGAAGATCATCGCCACGATCATGAAGGAAATCAATACGTGTGTGGAATATTGCAGGAATGCCATCATATCGCCGATCTGCATCGCACCGAGATCGATCTGATTTGCACCGATCCAGATGATCAGAATTGAGACGGTGCTCATGATGAATGTCATCACCGGTGAAATAATGGCCATGACACGGTTCAGATAAATGTTGAGCTTTGTGAGGTCGGAGTTGGCTTCATCAAAACGCTTTTCTTCTGTTTCCTGATTGTTGAATGCACGGATGACAAGCATACCTTCAAGCTGCTCGCGGGTGACAAGATTCAGCCGGTCGACCATCTTCTGGACAATCCTGAACTTGGGGATGGTAACCGAATAGGTGATTACCATCAATCCGATCATCAACAAGACGGCCCATCCGAGTATTGCTGCTAAACTCCTGTATCTCAGTACTTTAAATAAGGATGTGAGACCCATCATCGGCGCAAAGAGAACAATTCTCAACATCATCGTGATGATCTGCTGCACCTGCTGCACGTCATTTGTAGTCCGTGTGATGAGAGATGCCGTAGAGAATTTCGAGAACTCTTCACTGGAGAAGGATTCCACCTTGGCAAAGATGTCATCACGCATATTGCGGCAGGCACCGGTTGCTGTCCGGGCTGCCAGGAATGAAGAAGCGATTGCCGCAAGGGAAGCACATAAGGCAATTCCCAGCATGATCAGACCTTCATGAAGAATGTAGTCATTCTGCATCTTTTCGGTATCAAGTCCGATGAGATTGTATTCATTTCTGACCATCATGATCTTCAGAGCTCTGAGATTGTCTTCCGTATATCCTTCCAGCTGCGCATCTGCACCCTGCATAATGCTTTCAGCCATGGCAGGATTCACTGCAAGCGCACTCCATACAGCCTCAGGATCACTCTCTCCGGTCGGATTCATATTCAGAACGGAAGCGATCATGAATGCTTTTTCAATCGAAGCAGAAGCTTCTTCACTCACATCGCCTTTCATCCACAAGGACTGAGCATCTGCATTTTCCGGAAATTCTGAATCGGCTGATGTGATCAGACGGTAGGAGCTTTCAAATTGTCTGATTTCTGCTTCACTCATAAAATACTTCATATGAGTGTAAGTGTCCGTACTGATCATATCGGCGAGCGGGCTTGTGATTCCGCCGTACTGGATTCCGTATGTCACGATCTTCGACATATAATCCGGCAGAGCCAGGTCAAACTGAACCTGTGCGAACACAAGCGCAATAATCGCAAGAACCGAAAGCCAGTACGGCTTCAGATAGCGCATTGCTTTGATCATATTAAATGAACCTTTCTGTAATTGATTACTCTGCAATATTATCCCAAAGTAACCATTATTGAAAGACACATGCTAACATGATGTTATGACACTTTACGACGCACAGATCAGAGAGCCTCTGTTTGAGTTTCTTGAACAGGAATACGGTGTGATCAGAATCATCGAAGAGAAGGTAACAGGCAGGGCAAGAGCGGATGCACTCATGGTTCTTTATGACTGTTTATGCGGCATTGAGATCAAAAGCGATGCCGATACATATACCCGCTTAAAGAATCAGGTGAAATATTACGATCAGTATTTTGACATGAATTATGCAGTCTGCGGCACAAGCCACGCAGCTCATATACAGGAACATCTGCCTGCTTACTGGGGAATCATCAGCGTTGAATCAAACGGAGAAAAACCTGACTTCTACATCATCAGAAGGCCGCTGCGCAATCCGAAGATGAAAATCGAAAAGAAGATTTCGCTGTTGTGGCGGCCTGAGCTTTCAGCCATCCAGGAAAAGTATCACCTTCCTGCCTATACGCAGAAATCCAAAAAATTTGTCATGGAAAAGATTATCGAAAAAATCGATGCACAGGATCTTTGTACAGAAATCTCAGCAGCTTTGTTTGAGAGGGATTATACACTGATTGAGCAGCAATTGAACGAATACAGAAAAGAGCATCAATGATGAAAAAGGAACAGCCCAAATACATTACTTTATATGAAGAAATCCGTGAAGCAATCGTGAACGGTTCTTTTCCGTACGGCTCAAAGATTCCTTCCAAGCGCACACTTGCCGACACAAAAAATCTCAGTCTGATCAGTGTCGAGCATGCCTGTGAGCTGCTGATTGAAGAAGGATATATCGAACCGAGAACCAGAAGCGGCTATTATGTCATTTACCGTGACAGCGATTTTATGCATGTTGAAAAGACGCAGCCACAGAAAGAAACCGTCTCCGCATCAGATGAATATGTTTTTCCGCTTTCTGTCTACACATCTGCCGTCCGCAGTGTTCTTTCCGAAAAAGGCGGAGAGATTTTAAACAGAACCGAAGGAAGAGGCTGCCATGAAATCAGAAGTGCGATCGCATCTTATCTCAACCGCTCCCGGGGCATGCATATCCATCCCGATCAGGTGGTGATCGGTGCCGGTTCGGAATATCTTTATTCATTGATCGTGCAGCTGCTCGGCAGAGACAGACTCTACGCCATTGAAGATCCATGTTATGAAAACATCATCCGCATGTATGAACATAATGATGTGAAAACAGATCATCTGAAACTGGGAACCAACGGCATCCAGAGTGAAGAATTAAAACGGACAGAAGCTTCCGTTCTTCATGTCACGCCCTATCACAGCTACCCCAGCGGCAGAAGCACCGATGCCTCAAAGCGCATGGAATATATCAGATGGGCTGAAAAGAGAGATGCCTTCATCGTTGAAGATGATTATGAATCTGAATTTTCACCTTTGCTGAAAGCACAGGAAACCCTGTTTTCCATGGAACCTCTGGAACATGTGATCTATCTGAACTCCTTTACAAGAACCATCGCTCCTTCCATGCGTGTCGGCTATATGATTCTTCCCGAAAAATATACGGAAGAATTCCTGAAGCGGATTGCGTCATCTTCATGCACGGTATCCTCTCTGTCGCAGTATGTCATTTCAAAGCTGCTGAACGACGGAAGTTTTGAGAGGCATATCAACCGCGTGCGGAGAAAACTGAGAAAGAACAGGAATCAGACAATTGACTGAATCATGCATTTGAAATAATCACCCCGGAAGCTGTCTGAAATGGTGATTTTCTTACAGTTCAGTCTGTCTTTTCTTATGCTTTTTGCATTGCATGAAATAAAGAGTGAACATGCATCATGAATTGAAGAGAGAAACCTTTACTTTCATTAATTATTTGGTAATATATTTGTGCACTTCAGTTTGGTAACTGAAACCCCGTCGGGTTGAAAGGATGGAGCTATGGCGTCTGTTGTTATGACTCTCCGAACAAAAGATGTATTAAACTGCCGCAAGGGCATGATCCGTGCGGTCGGGTTTTTAACAGCGTATATCGAAATGAAATGATCAGCCTTTGGATTACCCACAGGCTGTTTTTTATACAGGAGGAAGATATGAAAAAAGCTGCAGTAATCATGGGCTCGGACAGCGACCTGCCGGTTATGTCCAAAGCCTTCACAGTATTGGAAGAGTATGGCATTCCCTTTGAAGCACATGTTTATTCCGCTCACCGCACACCGCTTGAAGCGGCAGAGTTTGCGGAAAACGCAAAGGCAAACGGATTCGGAGTCATCATTGCAGGAGCCGGTATGGCGGCAGCACTGGCCGGCGTTCTGGCAGCTCATACAACCCTGCCGGTGATCGGCGTTCCTCTGAAGTCGGCTGTTCTTGAAGGAACAGATGCACTTCTTGCGACAGTCATGATGCCTTCCGGCATTCCGGTAGCGACAGTCGCAATCGACGGCTCCAAAAATGCGGCATATCTTGCGGCTGAAATCCTTGCCCTTTGCGATGATGAACTGGCTGAAAAGATTGCGGCAGACAGAAAGAAACAGAAGGAGGGCGTATTGAAAAAGGATGCGGCCCTTCAGGAAAAACTGCAGAGCAGATAAAGGAGAGATACATGGAGAAGAGCTACAGTGACAGCTATAAGGCAGCCGGCGTTGATGTAACAGCCGGATACCGTTCGGTCGAACTGATCAAATCTCATGTCGCAAGAACAACAACACCGCAGGTTCTTGATTCAATCGGCGGTTTCGGCGGCATGTATGCACCTGATATGAAAGATATGGAAAGACCTGTCTTTGTGTCGGGAACGGATGGCGTCGGAACAAAGGTCAAGCTTGCGTTCATGCTCGACAAGCATGATACGGTCGGAATTGACTGCGTTGCGATGTGCGTCAATGACATCATCTGCACCGGTGCGAAGCCGATGTTCTTCCTGGATTACATTGCCTGCGGCAAAAACATCCCTGAAAAGATCGAACAGATTGTCAAGGGCGTTGCCGAGGGCTGTGTTCAATCTGAGGCTGCTCTGATCGGCGGCGAAACAGCTGAACATCCGGGCCTCATGGCGGAAGATGAATACGATCTTGCCGGTTTCTCAGTCGGCATCATTGATGAAAAGAAGATTCTTGATAAGAAAAATGTCAAAGCAGGCAACAAGATCATTGCCCTGCCTTCCTCGGGTGTGCATTCAAACGGATTCTCCCTGGTCAGAAAGGTATTTGACATTGAGAATTCCGACTCTCTTTATAAATATGAAGAAAGACTCGGAAAATCGCTCGGCGAAGTTCTTCTGACACCGACAAAGATTTATGTCAAACCGGTGCTGAAGCTGCTTGAAGAAGTTGAAGTCAATGCGATTGCCCATATTACCGGCGGCGGCTTCTATGAAAACATGCCGAGAGCATTTGAAGAAAATCTCAGTGCCCGTGTTCACAAAGGCACATGGACTGTTCCGGAAGTCTTCAAACTGATCGAAGAAGTCGGAAACATTCCTGAACATGATATGTACAACACCTTCAATATGGGTGTGGGCATGATCGCAATTGTCGATGAAAAGGATGCGGACAAGGCTGTGAAGATCCTGAAGGACAACGGCATCGAAGCTTCCGTCATCGGCGAAATGATTGAAGGCGATCACTCCGTCATCATTGAGGAAAACTGAATATGATCAATATTGCGGTACTGGTATCAGGCGGCGGAACAAATCTGCAGGCTCTGATCGATGCCGAACAGGCAGGAAAGATTCCCCATGGAAAAATCACTCTCGTTCTGGCATCCAACGCAAAGGCATATGCACTTGAAAGAGCGGCGAAAGCAGATATCGAAAGCGCTGTTGTTTCAAGAAAGAATTACGGCTCCCAGCAGGAATACGATCAGGCGATCGTCGATGTGCTGAAGGCCCATGACATTGACATGGTGATTCTGGCAGGCTTCTTAAGCATTCTCGGTGAGACTGTCATCAAAGCTTATCCTGAAAGAATTATCAATATTCATCCTTCTTTGATTCCTTCTTTCTGCGGCAAAGGCTTCTATGGCTTAAAAGTTCATGAAGCTGCCCTTGAAAAAGGAGTCAAGGTCACCGGTGCTACAGTTCATTTTGTCAATGAAATCCCCGACGGCGGCCGCATTCTTCTGCAGAAAGCGGTATACATCGAGGATGGCGACACACCTGAAATTTTACAGAGAAGAGTTATGGAACAGGCTGAATGGATCCTTCTGCCGCTTGCGGCGGAAATGGTCGCAGCAGAGTTAAGCAAGGAGGAATAAGGAACATGAAAGCAGTCAATTTATTTGATTATCTCGCAAACAACGAATATCCCGGCCGCGGTATTGCGATCGGCAGAACCCCGTGCGGAAAAAAGATGAGAATCGCTTACTTCATCATGGGCAGAAGCGAAAACAGCAGAAACAGAGTGTTCGTCACTGAAGGCGAAGGCATCCGCACGGAAGCATTTGATCCTTCCAAAATGCAGGATCCTTCTCTGATCATCTATGCGCCGGTCAGAGTTCTGAATGACACAACCATCGTTACAAACGGCGATCAGACCGATACAATCTATGACTTCATGGCGGCAGGAAAGAGCTTTGAAGATGCACTGAGAACAAGAACATATGAACCGGACGGACCCAACTGGACGCCGCGTATCTCAGCAATTGTCAAAGGCGATTCCTATCAGATGTCCATTCTCAAGAGCGCAGACGGCAATCCGGAAAGCACTCACAGACAGTTCTTTGATTTCACAAATGAGCTGAATGGCTGCGGACACATCATCCACACATACCGTGAAAACGGCAATCCGATCCCTTCCTTCGAAGGCGAACCGGTTTTATGGGAAATGGAAAAGATGCCCTTCGATGAGTGGAGCGACAATGTCTGGAAGGCACTGAACAAAGACAACAAGGTATCCCTGTTCACAAGAGCAATCGACATCGAAACAGGCGAAACAAAGACAAGAATCTATAACAAGCATGAGGAGGAATAAGAACATGGCTAAGGAACTCGAACTGAAATACGGCTGCAACCCCAATCAGAAACCGTCAAGAATTTTCATCGAAGAGGGTGAACTCCCTGTTACAGTACTCAACGGCCGTCCCGGTTATATCAACTTCATGGATGCGCTGAACAGCTGGCAGCTTGTCAAAGAGCTCAAGGAAGCGACAGGTCTTCCTTCCGCCGCAAGCTTCAAGCATGTTTCCCCGGCAGGTGCCGCAGTCGGTCTGCCGCTGAGTGAAGTTGAAAGACAGATCTATTTCACAGGCGATCAGGAGCTTTCACCGATCGCATGCGCATATGCAAGAGCACGCGGTGCCGACAGAATGAGCTCCTACGGAGACTGGGCAGCGCTGTCCGATATCTGCGACGCTGACACAGCCAACCTCATTAAAAAGGAAGTCTCCGACGGCGTCATCGCTCCGGGCTATACAGAAGAAGCTCTTGAAATCTTAAGATCCAAGAGAAAGGGCAGCTACAATGTCGTTCAGATCGATCCGGACTATGTACCGGCTGAACTCGAACGCAAGCAGGTCTTCGGCATCACTTTCGAGCAGGGCAGAAACAACATCAAGATTGATGACTCCCTGTTCACAAACATCGTCACTGCAAACAAGGACCTCCCCGAAGCAGCGATCAGAGATCTCAAGATCGCACTGATCACTCTGAAATATACACAGTCCAACTCTGTTGCCTATGCTAAAGACGGTCAGGCAATCGGTATCGGTGCCGGCCAGCAGAGCCGTGTTCACTGCACACGTCTTGCCGGAAACAAGGCTGACAACTGGTGGCTGAGACAGAACCCGAAGGTTCTCGCACTGCCGTTCAGACCCGACATCCGCAGAGCTGACCGCGACAACACAATCGATGTCTACATCGGTGAAGAATATGAAGATGTCTTAAGAGAAGGCACATGGCAGAACCTCTTCACAGAAAAGCCTGAACCGCTGACTGTTGAAGAAAAGAAGGAATGGCTGGCAAAGAATACAGGCGTTTCCCTGGGTTCCGATGCATTCTTCCCGTTCGGCGACAACATCGAAAGAGCTCATAAGAGCGGCGTCTGCTATATCGCAGAGCCGGGCGGATCCATCCGTGATGACAACGTCATTGAAACATGCGACAGATACGGCATGACAATGGTCTTCAACGGAATCCGTCTGTTCCATCATTGATTCTCTTTGAAAGGAGTCTTTATGAAAGTACTGGTAGTCGGTTCCGGCGGCCGCGAACATGCGGTGGTCCGGAAACTGAAAGAAAATACCGAAATCACAGAGATCATCTGTGCACCGGGCAACGGCGGCATCGCCGCTGATGCCAGATGCGTGAATGTCGGCGCGACTGATCTTGAAGGCATGCTGAAGCTTGCGACAGAGGAGAAAGTTGATTTCTGTGTGGTCACACCGGATGATCCCCTGGCTCTGGGTATGGTGGACCTTCTTGAGAAGTATGGCATTCCGTGCTTCGGTCCGAGCCATGATGCGGCTGTAATTGAAGCCTCCAAGGTTTTCTCAAAGAATCTGATGAAGACATACGGCATTCCCACCGCAGCCTATGAAGTTTTCAGCAAGCCTGAAGAAGCAATGAAATATATCAGATTCAAAAATTCCTATCCCGCTGTCATCAAGGCAGACGGTCTTGCTTTAGGCAAAGGCGTGCTGATTGCGGCAGACGAAAAGGAAGCTGAAGAAGCAGTCAAAGAGATCATGGTCGATCAGGCATTCGGCGCTTCCGGCAACAGAGTTGTCGTTGAAGAATTCATGACCGGCCCGGAAGTTTCCGTGCTTGCATTTACTGACGGCAATGTCATCAAGCCGATGATCTCATCGATGGATCACAAGCGTGCTCTTGACAATGACGAAGGTCTCAACACCGGCGGCATGGGAACAATCGCACCGTCTCCTTATTACACAAAGGAGATTGCCGATCAATGCATGAAGGAAATCTTCGAGCCGACAATGAGAGCTATGAATGCTGAAGGAAGAACATTCAAAGGATGCCTTTACTTCGGACTGATGCTGACACCGAAGGGACCGCGTGTTGTTGAATACAACTGCCGCTTCGGCGATCCGGAAACACAGGTTGTGCTGCCTCTTTTGAAGAGCGATCTTTTCACAATCATGAAGGCATGCCATGACGGCACGCTGGCAGAAACCGAAGTCGAATGGTATGACAAGGCAGCTGCCTGCGTCATCGAGGCATCCGGCGGCTATCCGCAGAAATATGTCAAAGGCTATGAAATCCATGGTCTTGATGAAAACGGCCAGCATGAAGGCGTGACTGTCTATCATGCCGGCACAAAGCTTGAAAACGGAAAATACCTGACAAACGGCGGCCGGGTGCTCGGCATCACATCCGTGAAGGACACACTTGGTGAAGCACTCGACAACTCCTATGCAGCAGTGAAGGAAATCGGTTTTGAGAATATGCACTACCGCACCGATATCGGCAGAAAGCTGAGGTGATCTGATGAGCGTTTATCGTTGTTTTGTAGAAAAAAGAGAACCGTTTGCGGTTGAAGCTGCCCATGTTGCGGCAGATTTGAGAGAAGCACTCCGTTCCGACTGCATTGAAAGAGTGCGTGTTCTCAACCGCTACGATATTGAAAATATTGATGAAGAGGATTACCTCTCGGCAAGATATACCATTCTCTCCGAACCGCAGGTCGATGATCTTTATGAAGAAAACGCACCTGCTCCGGCAGAAGATGAATGGGTGTTCGCAGTGGAATATCTGCCCGGTCAGTTTGATCAGAGAGCAGACTCCTGCGCGCAGTGCATCCAGCTTTCCACAATGAAGCAGAGACCCGATGTTGCAAGCGCAAGAGTTTACTACATCAAGGGAAAACTGAGCGATGCGGATAAAAAGAAAATCCGTGAAACACTGATCAACCCGGTTGAAGCCAGAGAAGCTTCCCTGGAAAAGCCGGAAACAATTCTGAGCAAATATCCCAAACCCGATCTGCCCGAAGTTCTTGACGGCTTTACTTCCTTAAGCAAAGAAGAGCTTGATGACTTCACAAAGCAGTACGGTCTGGCAATGGATCTGGCAGATATCTGCTTCCTGCAGAAATACTTCAAAGATGAAGAAAAAAGAGATCCGACAATTACCGAGATCAGAGTCATTGATACCTATTGGTCGGATCACTGCCGCCATACAACCTTCAATACCATCATCAATGATATTGAAATCGAACCTGATTACATCAGAGAGACATATGAAGAGTATCTGAAGCTGAGAGAAGAAATCTATGCGAACAGAACTCCGAAGCCGCTGACTCTCATGGATCTCGGTACCATCGGTGCCAAAATCCTCAAAAAGCGCGGTCAGCTCAAAGATCTTGACGAATCCGAAGAGATCAATGCCTGCTCGGTAAAGATCAAAGTCGACGTCGAAGGCGAAAAGCAGGACTGGCTGCTGATGTTCAAGAATGAAACCCACAACCACCCGACCGAGATTGAACCGTTCGGCGGGGCTGCAACGTGTCTTGGCGGAGCGATCAGAGATCCGCTGTCCGGCAGAAGCTATGTTTATCAGGCAATGCGCATCACCGGTGCCGCAGATCCGCTGACACCGCTTGAAGAAACACTCAAAGGCAAACTGCCTCAGCGCAAGATTGTCACAACCGCTGCCCAGGGCTACAGCTCATACGGCAACCAGATCGGTCTTGCGACAGGTCTTGTCAGAGAGCTGTACCATCCCGGCTATGTTGCAAAGAGAATGGAAGTCGGTGCCGTCATTGCGGCTGCTCCGGCTGAAAATGTCATCCGTGAAGTTCCTGAACCCGGCGATATCGTCATTCTGTTAGGCGGCAGAACCGGACGTGACGGATGCGGTGGGGCTACCGGAAGTTCCAAAGCCCACAGTGTTGAGTCACTCGAAAGCTGTGGCGCGGAAGTGCAGAAGGGCAACGCTCCCGAAGAAAGAAAACTGCAGAGACTCTTCCGTAATCCGGAAGCGACAAGACTGATCCGCCGCTGCAACGACTTCGGTGCGGGCGGTGTCTCCGTCGCAATCGGCGAACTGGCCGACGGTCTTTCCATCAATCTTGACCTTGTTCCGAAGAAGTATGAAGGTCTTAACGGCACCGAGCTTGCGATTTCCGAATCACAGGAGCGCATGGCTGTTGTTGTCCGTGAAAAAGATGCGAAGAGATTCATCGAGCTGGCTGACAGTGAAAATCTGGAATCCACCATCGTTGCAAAAGTAACCGAAGATCCGAGAATGGTCATGACACTCGAAGGTCATGAGATTGTCAACATCTCACGTGCTTTCCTGAATACAAACGGCGCAAGCCGGTATTGCGACATCGAGGTTCCTGCAATTGCGTGCGAAGAACAGAAAGAATGTGGGTGCTCCCTCAAAGAAAAGATGGAGAACCTCGCAGGCGATCTGAACATCTGCTCGCAGAAGGGTCTCTCCGAACGCTTTGACTCCACAATCGGTGCCGGCAGCGTCCTGATGCCGTTTGGCGGAAAATACCAGCTGACACCGACCCAGGCAATGGCTGCGAAGATTCCGGTTCTTGGCAAAGAGACAAATACTGCTTCATTAATGAGCTGGGGATTTGATCCTTATCTTTCAAGCACATCCCCGTACCATGGCGCAATGGCTGCCGTCATCATGTCGGCCGCTTCCATCATTGCGGCAGGCGGAAATCTTGAACACACATGGCTTTCCTTCCAGGAATATTTCGGAAGAGTCAACCATGAAGCAAAGAGATGGGGCAAACCGTTTGCGGCACTGCTCGGTGCATTGAAAGCACAGGTTGAGCTTGGCATTGCGGCAATCGGCGGAAAGGACTCCATGTCCGGAACATTCGAAGATATCGATGTTCCGCCGACACTGATCTCATTTGCTGTTTCAACTGCAGACGCTGACAAGGTTCTCAGTCCTGAATTCAAGGCAGCCGGCCATAAGCTTTATGTTCTGGCTCCCGAATATGATGAAAACGGACTTCCTGATTTTGAAAGTGTCAGAAAGACATTCGCCTGCATGGAACAGCTGATCAAAGACGGCAAGGTCTGCTCTGCATGGACACTGGAAAGAGGCGGCATTGCCGAAGGTCTGCTCAAGTGCGCACTCGGCAACCGGATCGGCGTACAGTTATGCGATACGGAAGGTCTCTTTGAGAAGTGCTACGGCGCCTTCCTGTTTGAAACAGAAGAAGAGATTGAAGGCGCACGTCTCATCGGCACAACGATTGATGAATATGTTCTGAAAACAGAAACAGAATGCATCGATCTTTGTGAACTGCAGAAGATCTATGAAGACAAGCTGCAGCCTGTCTTCCCTTATACCCATGTTGATTTTGGTACGGAAATCAAGAATGCGGACTGCGAAGAGCGCGGAAAGCTTCATGCGTCCTACACATGCGAAAAGCCGCATGTCCTGATTCCGGTATTCCCGGGCACAAACTGCGAATATGACACCGCCCGCTCCTTTGAAAGAGCAGGTGCGGAAGCTGAAATCTTCGTCATCCGCAACCTCACCGGCAAAGATATCGAAGAAAGTGCCGAAGGTTTTGCCAAAGCTATCGAAAGAAGCCAGATCATCGCAGTTCCGGGCGGATTCTCCGGCGGCGATGAACCGGACGGAAGCGGCAAATTCATCACAGCCTTCTTCCGCAATCCGAAGGTCAGAGCAGCCGTCACAGAACTTCTTGATGAAAGAGAAGGTCTGATGCTCGGTATCTGCAACGGTTTCCAGGCACTCATCAAGCTCGGTCTTGTACCTTACGGAAAGATCATCGACACCGATGAAAACTGCCCGACTCTGACATTCAATACAATCGGCCGTCACCAGTCGATGCTTGTCAGAACAAGAATCGCATCTGTCAAATCACCGTGGCTGCGTTATGCAGAAGTCGGTGAAGTCGATACCGTGGCAATTTCGCACGGCGAAGGAAGATTTGTTGCCAATGAGGAAGTCATGAAGCAGCTGATCGAAAACGGACAGATCGCAACCCAGTATGTTGATATGGAAGGCAGCCCGACTGCCGATATCCACTTCAACCCCAACAACTCCTATAACGCTGTCGAAGGTATCCTGTCTCCGGATGGAAGAATCCTCGGTAAGATGGGTCACTCCGAGCGTTCAGGCGAAAGTCTCTATGCAAACGTGCCTGACCTCAGTCTGCAGGAGTATATCTTCAAAGGTGCTGTCGATTATTTCAGATAAAAACAGCATTCATACCAATTGATTCATCAAAGTGCGGTACAGATCAGACTGTGCTGCACTTTTTTGCATGGGTAATTATTGCCTCCTTTTACAGAAATTGCGGTAAACTGTCAGTTGGATATCGAAATTGAGGTGAATCAATGAAAACAGGTGTGATTGATGTAGGCGGGGGACTGCGCGGGGCTTACGGCGCCGGTGTGTTTGACTTCTGTCTGGATCTTGGAATTCAGTTTGACTACTGTATCGGTATTTCTGCCGGCAGTGCCAATGTGAGCTCCTACCTTGCGCATCAGCGGGGAAGAAATTATACGTTTTACACGGATTACAGCTTCCGTAAAGAATACATGAGTCTTTCCAACTTCATCCATGACCGCAATTATGTCGATCTGGATTATATTTACGACGATCTTTCCGATTCATGGGGTGAATATCCGCTGGATTTCAAGGCGGCTGCAGCTTCCGGAATTCCGTTTAAAATTGTCGCGACAGATGCACTCACCGGATGTGCACATTATTTCGATATGTCGGATCTTTCACAGGATGCTTATGACCCGATCAAGGCTTCGTGCTGTGTACCGGTTGTCAACCGGCCGTATGAGATTAACGGAATTCCGTATTATGACGGCGGGATGAGCGATCCGATTCCGGTTCTGAAATGCTTTGAAGACGGCTGCGAAAGAATTGTTCTGATTCTGACCAGACCGAAAGACTACGAACGCTCGGCCGCAAAGGATGAACTCATCGCAAGACTGCTTGAAAAAGAATATCCCAAAGCTGCCCGCACGATGCGGAACAGAGCAGAGATGTACAACACCGAGCTGGCGCTTGCCAAAGAATATGAAAAGCTCGGCAGGGTGCTGATCGTTGCCCCGGATGATATCGGCAATATGAAAACCCTGTCCAAGGACAAAGAAGAAATCAGACATCTTTACCTCAAAGGCTTCCACGATGGGGAAAGAATTCTCGACTGGTTACGCTGACATCGTAAAAAGAGAATCTGAATGCTGTATGTGCATTGCGGATTCTCTTTTCATATGATTGCAATCTGATGCAGCAAAAAAGGATGAGAAATCAATTCTCATCCTGTTCGCCGATCCATTGGAGCTGGTATTCACCCGTGCATTCCAGCACGCCGCCGTCTCTCAGATCAATATGTTCTTCGTTTTCGTAGTAATCTCTGACCCTGCCGAGAGGATCCTTGATATGAAGACCTGCATCCTTGATTGCCTTGACTTTGTAAATTCCGGGTCTTAAGCTCTTGGGAATGTCATAGACACCCGGAGTGATTCTGACCTGGTTGTCATTGGTAATATAAATAAGATGCTTGTCCTTGTTATGACGGGCTGCGTTGACCTTCTGATAGAAACGCTCCCGCAGGAAGAACAGATCCGCATTTTTGACGGAATAGGTAAATGTTTTTGTCGGTGTTTTGACAACAACCTTTTCGGTTGAGTTGGTGTTGCGCTTCATATAGCCGAGTCTGTGACAGTTGACAATATAAGGAGACAGGAAATAAAGCGCAGCTTCTGTTTCGTATAATTTGCCGTTGATCACTTCGGTTTCGGAAGAGGACGCATCTCTGATGTTGTGGATGGAGCCTTTCTGAACAGCCTGAATCGAACGGACTGCCGGAACATCCGGAATTGATTCACGGTCGACGGTGTATGTCGCATCCACCGCATTGATGCAGTGCTCGCCGGCATGCATCAGAATCGCCGGGAACGGATAATGATCAGCCAGTGCTTCATTGGCATCATTGTTTTCCAGATAGGCATCCATGATCATGTCCTTCATGTTCGGCTGTGCGGTGACAAGTGTCTGGAACAGATCGTATTTCAGAGGCAGGTTATATTTCTGTATCAGCTGTTTGCAGTCTTTGCATATATGGTGCCCGTCAGGCAGTGTTTCAAGACGGTTGAACAGACCGCGTCCTTCGCCGAGACAGAAATCACATACTTTTTTCTTCGCCATAAGCACCTCCCTGTGAATACTATTATAGCGAACGCGTCAAGCAAAGGGAAAAGAAAAGATTGTGAATACG
>JAUNEN010000042.1 GCA_030525525.1 Erysipelotrichaceae bacterium | reverse complement strand
AAGGAGTGCGTGAGCACTCCTTGTCTTATGTTATGTCTGGAGGCATATGGAAAGATTGAATAAACTGAAAGAATTGTTTCAGCCGGTTTTCGATGAACTGGGTATCGTGCTTTACGAAATGAAATGGATCAATGATCACGAGCACACACTGCAGGTTGCAATCATGAAAGAAGACGGATCGATGGATCTTGATACCTGTGCTGATGTCAGTGAAAGATTGAGCGAGCTTCTGGATGAGGCAGATCCGATCAGCGAAGAGTATACGCTTGAAGTCTGCAGCCCCGGAGCGGAAAGAGAAATCAAGGATCTGAATGAGCTTGATCATATGGCCGGTTCATATATACATGTGAAGCTGGCGAAGCCGTTTAAATCAATGAATGAAATCACCGGTGAGCTGATCTCTTCGGAAAACGGAATTGTGAAGATGAGCTATCGTGATAAAGCAGCGACAAGAACCGCTGAAGTTAATAAAGAAGATATTACATTTGCCAGAATGGCAGTACGGATTTAGGAGAATATCATGGAACTGAAGTACAAGGATATGATCAAGGCACTCAATGCTGTAGAAGAAGAACGCAACATTCCTGCCGATGTGATCATTGAAGCTCTCAAGGAGGCTATGGCCAAAGCATACAAGAAGGATGCCGAGCTCTCCGATATCGATGTTGTAGCTGAAATCAACAGCAAAACCGAGACAATCGACCTGTATCAGAATTACGAAGTTGTCGAAAATGTCGAAGACGATGAACTTGAAATCTCTCTTGAAGATGCAAGAGAAATCAAGGCTGATGCGGTTCTCGGTGACAGAATCAGCCGCAAGATTGAGATTACAGGCATGTCGAGAGCTGCTGCTACACTTGCCAAAAATGTCATGAGACAGAAGATCCGTGAAGCGGAGAAGGTTGCTGTCTATGATGAATATATCGGTCAGCTTCATGAGATGGTGCTTGGCGTTGTTGAATCCGTCAAGGACAAGTTCACTCTTGTCAATCTCGGCAGAACAGTAGCCATGATGCCCCACAGTGCAGGCATTCCGGGTGAAAGACTGACAGAAGGCCAGAAGCTGAGAGTTGTCATCACGGAAGTATCCAGAGAAACAAAGGGCTCACAGGTACTTGTATCAAGAGCTGATCCGATGCTCGTCAGACGTCTGTTTGAAAAGGAAGTTCCTGAAATCTATCAGGGAATTGTCGAAATCAAGGCAATTGCACGTGAAGCAGGCGAACGTACAAAAATGGCAGTCATGAGCCACAATGCCGATATCGATCCGATCGGCGCATGCATCGGTCCGAGAGGTTCCCGTGTACAGGTCATCATTGATGAACTGCATGGCGAAAAGGTCGATATCTTCCAGTGGAACGATGATCTGACCGAGCTTGTCAAAAATGCCCTGGCTCCGGCTGAAATCGAAGCAGTTCTGCCGGGCGACGATGACAGAAGCCTGCTGGTTGTTGTCAGAGAAGATCAGCTGTCACTGGCAATCGGCAAACGCGGTAAGAATGCACGTCTTGCCGTCAAGCTGACAAACCATAAGATCGATATCAAGACAAGAGCTGAAATCGAAGAAATGGGCCGTGACTATGATGCACTGCTCGAGGCTGCGGAAGCACGCAGAGAAGAAATGCGCAAGGCTGCTGCAAAGCGTGAAATCGAACGCATGGAAGCTGAAGCACGCGAAGCAGAAGCGAAGAGACTCGCTGCTCTTGAAAAGCTCGCCAGCAAGGGACAGATCGTTGAAGAGGATGATGAACTGATTCCTGAAGAAATGCAGGAAGTTGTTCGTGACCGTGTCATCGACGAATATGAGATGAAGCCTGAAAAGAGCGAAGAAGAAACTGCCGAAACTGCAGAAGTTGCAGAACCTGCTGCCGAAGCAGAAGAAACACCTGCAGAAACACCTGTTGAAGAAGCTGCTGAGGAAACTGAAGAGCCGGCAGAAGAAATCTCTGAAGAGGAAGCTGAAGAAGAAGCTGAACCTGAGGAAGAGGAAGAAGAAACAGCAGAGCCTGTTGTTGAAAAGCCGGTATCCAAGAAGCACGCCGATGTCGAAGATATGGCTGCGAAGAATACATATGTTTCTGTATTCGAAAAGCTCGCATCCGCATCCAAGCCGAAGCAGCAGGATTCCAAAAACCGCAGAAAGAAGCCTAAGAAGAATGATGAGGAAGACTTCAAGATCAACAACAAGGAACTTGAAGAACGCATCAGAAAGTCTATGAATACCATCGATACAAGACCTGTCTATACAGATGAGGAACTTGATGAAATCGAAGCGCAGCAGCTCGCCGAAGAAGAGAGCGAATACGACATCGATTACGATGAGTATGAAGAATACTACGATGAGGATGATAACTGATTCATGCCTAAGAAAATACCGATGAGAAAATGCGTCGCAACCAATGAGAGGTTCCCGAAAAAGGAACTTCTCAGGATTGTCCGTACACCGGAAGGTGAACTTGCGATTGACCGTACCGGAAGAACCAACGGACATGGCGCATATCTTAAGAAAGATCCTGAAGCTGTCAGACTTGCTAAAAAGAAGGGATCTCTTGAATCAGCTCTCGAGATGAAAATTCCCGAGGAGTTCTGGCAGCAGATCGAAGAGGAAGCCGCGAAGCAGTCTTGAACTGTAAATCAGCACATACAGCGCTGCTCTTCGCAAAGCATATAAGAAGGAGGTAATGTATGGCAAAGAAACCCAGTCCGGCAAACAAAGGCGGAAAGAACACAAAACGGAGGAATGACAACCGGAACAACCGGAACTTCACTCCGCGTGAAAACCGCCGCGCTGCTGATATTCACGCAATTGAATATACAGACGGGATAACTGTCAGCGAACTCGCTGATAAAATCGGCAGACAGTCGAGCGAAATCATCAAGACATTGTTTATGGAAGGACAGATGGTCACTATCAACAGTGCACTCGATGATGAAACAGTTCAGCTGATCTGCATCGGCTATGACATTGACGCCACAAAAGTGAAGGAACGCGAAGAAGACAGCCTCGAGATTGATGAAACAGTCGATCCCGACAAGCTTGTCGAACGTCCTCCGGTTGTCACAATCATGGGTCACGTTGACCACGGTAAGACAACTCTGCTTGATACAATCAGAAGAACCCAGGTCGCTGCCGGAGAAGCCGGCGGCATCACCCAGGCAATCGGTGCCTACCAGGTCAATGTTGACGGCCGGAAGGTAACATTCCTGGATACACCGGGTCACGAAGCATTTACTGCAATGAGAGCGCGCGGTGCAAGTGTCACCGATATCGCTGTCATTGTCGTCGCTGCCGATGACGGTGTCATGCCGCAGACACGTGAAGCGGTTGACCACGCAAAAGCAGCACAGGTTCCGATCATTGTTGCAGTCAACAAGATGGACAGACCGGACGCAAATCCGGACCGTGTTAAAAACGAGATGAGCGATCTCGGCATCATGCCTGAAGAATGGGGCGGCGATACAATCTTCGTACCGACCAGCGCCAAAAAGGGTGAAGGTATTGATGAGCTTCTCGAAACAATCCTGACTGTCGCCGATGTCAAGGAACTCAAAGCAGATCCTGACCGTCTTGCGACAGGTACAGTCATCGAAGCAAAGCTCGACAAAGGCAGAGGCCCGGTTGCCACACTGCTTGTCCAGAACGGTACGCTGCGTCAGGGCGATCCGGTTGTCGTCGGTACATCCTTCGGTAAAGTCAGAAAGATGATCGATGAAAACTCTCATGAACTCAAGGAAGCAGGCCCGTCAACTCCGGTTGAAATCATCGGTCTCAACGATGTTCCGGAAGCCGGCGATCTGTTCAGAAACTTTGAAAATGAAAAAGATGCCAGAGCAATCGCTGACAGACGCAAGAGAAGAAAGATCGAGGCAGACAGACGCAAGACAAGCGCAATGAGCCTTGAAGAACTCTCCCAGCATATCGAAGCAGGCGATATCAAGGAAATTCCGATCATCATCAAAGCAGATGTTCAGGGTTCCGCCGAAGCAGTCAAATCCTCCATGGAGAAGCTGGATGTCAGCGGCGTCAGCGTCAATGTCATTCACGCAACTGCCGGTGCTGTCACAGAATCAGATATCATGCTTGCAAGTGCTTCAAAGGCAATGATCATCGGCTTCAATGTCAGACCAGATGCAAATATCCGCAAGAAGGCTGAAGAAGCAGGTGTTGAAATCCGTCTGCACAACATTATTTATAAAGCAACCGAAGAAATGGAACTCGCCATGAAAGGTATGCTTGAGCCTGTATACGAAGAAGTTGTCATCGGTCAGGCTGAAGTCCGTGAAACCTACAAGGCATCCAGAGTCGGTACAATCGGCGGCTGCATGGTCACTGACGGCAAACTGACAAGCTCCTGCGGAATCAGACTGATCCGCGACAGCATTGTCATCTATACAGGTAAGCTCGGTTCCCTGAAGCGTTTCAAAGATGATGCCAAGGAAGTTCTGACCGGTTATGAATGCGGCATCACGATTGAAAACTATAACGACATTAAAGTCGGTGACATCATCGAAGCCTATGTCGAACAGCAGGTACCGGTGGAGTAATCTATGAGCAGCGTCAAACAGAAGCGGCTGGAAGGAATTATCCGCAAGAACATTTCGGATATCATCCAGTTTGAAGTCAAAGATGCCGATGTCGGTTTTGTCACAATCACCGATGTCGAAGTGTCCAATGATCACAGCTACGCAAAGGTCTACTGCACATTCCTCGGAAAGAATGCCAGAGCGCAGGCCGGTCTCAAAGCACTCAACCGTGCAAAGGGATTCATCCGCTCCGCACTCTCACAAAGACTTTCAATCCGCAGAACGCCTGAGCTGACATTTGTCATCGATGAGACGGAAGAACACGGCCGTCATATCGATGAAATCATCCGTCAGATTCATAAAGACGATGAATCTGAATCTGAAAATACTGAAGAGTAATGAAAACATATCCTGTGCCGCCGGTACAGGATATGCTTTATATTGCGGAAGATCTGAAGATTCAGTCTGATGATTCATGATTCCGGCATCGTCTTTTTGACTGTCTTTTGCGTTAAGCCTGCGGGTGAAAATATGAAGAGCTTTGAAATGGATTATCTGGTTCTCGTCAATAAGGAAAACAGAATTCCCGATCATTGGGAAGAGAATCTTGAAACAGTATGTTTCATCAATTCACAGGGTGAAGAAGTTGAAGTAGAAAAATGCGCATATGAGCACTATCAGAAACTGAAGGAAGCTCTTGAGAAAGAAGGAATTCTTGTTGATCTTGATTCGGCATGGCGAAGCGTCAGCCTTCAGCAGGAAATCATGGACAGGTTTTGCGAAGAGTCGGGTGAAGACTATGTTCAGAGATTTGTCGCTGCACCCGGTTATTCAGAACATCATACCGGGCTGGCTCTTGATCTGTATCTGATCATTGAGGGAAATGCCGAATACTATGATGAGGAAATGACACAGTATGCCGGTATGTGGAAGGCAATCCATGAAAAGCTCACTGATTATGGATTTATTATCAGATACCCTGAAGGCAAGGAATCAATCACCGGATACAGTTATGAACCATGGCACATCCGCTATGTCGGCTCAGCAAAGACTGCAGAAGAGATCATGCGCAAAGGTTTGACTCTTGAAGAGTATCTGAACCGGCTTCCCGCAACTGATGTAACTCCGCCATCTATGTGAATTATCAGAATCTGAATCAGTTCATCTTCTCCTGACATGATGTTCAGGAGAATTTTTTTTTTGCTTTTTTTGAGGAAGTGAAAAGGCTGCGAAGAATATTAGTAGCAGAAAGGAGGAAATTGACATGAGAAAAATCACTGTCGAAGCTGATCAGCTTGATGCCTGTGCAGTGCGTATGGAAGAAGAAAACCAGAATTACATGCGCAATACAGAAGAGCTGTTCAACGCCGTAGATACGATGAGTGCAGCATGGCAGGGAAAAGAAAATGCAGCTTTCACTTCAAAGATCGGCAGCTATCATTCAGACTGCCGTCAGCTTTCTCTTCTGTGCACGCAATACATCGAATTTCTGCGCAACTCCTCACGTGCTTACCGTGAGACTCAGGATGAACTGACAAGTCAGGCTTCACATCTTGCATGAGAAAGGAGGACAATCAATGAGTACAATCAACATCTCACTTGCTGAAGTATCCGACACCGCGGCACGGCTCCGCAGTCTCGGAGCATCCATGTATGACGAATTAAATCAGATGAAGAAAGAAATGAACAGTCTTTCTTCCACATGGATCTCCGAAGGCTCGGAAGAAATCCGCTCCCGATTCAACATGTTTGCCAACCGTTTTGAAAAGCACAAAGCTGATATTGATGCATATGCTAAGTATCTTGAACTGACAGTATCCAGTTACGATACATTGGAATCCACGATTACTTCGAATGCATCCGGTATGCAGTATTAAAAGACTGTCCGCGCTTGTCATGGCGATGATACTGGCTGTCAGTATGACAGGCTGCCATAACAGCAATATCACAGGCATTTCAAAGGGTGACTGGATCCGTCTGATCATCGCCAGGGCAGGGATTGAAGGCCATACAGAAAACAAACCGTATTACATGAACATCAATGAGCAGTCTGAATATTTCAACGATATTCAGGCTGCCGTTGAATGGCAGATCATCGATCCCGCCTATCCGTTTGAACCGGATGAAATGCTTAACAGAGAATGGACAGCATTTACCCTTGTCAATCTTGCAAGAGATCTGAATGAGGGCTCACAGGCTTCAATCAAAGACATTTCCAAATCTTCGTTTTCAGACTCTGTCGCAACTGCGGTGGCAAGCGGTTTAATGAAACTGGATTCACGCAATATGTTCAGGCCGAAGAAAATGATCGACAGAAACGAGGCGGAAGACTGTCTGGATCTTGTCATTGAACATATCAACAACCGTCACTTCGAGGAAGATATTTTTGAAATCGACTGGGCAGATGACGCAGAAGTATTTGACGGCAGCGATCTTTACATTGATGAAGAAACAAAGAGTACGGTTGTCCCTGATGATTTCGGTGCTGTGGAAGGGGATGTCATAATCAGTTCAAAAGGCATTGATACCAAAGCATGGAAAGTCGTTTCACAGGAAGGAAATGAGCTTCAGCTTGAAGAGACAGATCTCTCCAAAGAGGCAGAATCAATCAATGTTCAGGGAAGTATCTCAGTCAATTTCAATGAAGCCGAAATCTATGATGCAAACGGAAATCTCTTAAGTTCGCCGCCTTCCGGCAGTCATCAGAATGATTACATTGAACTCATGGCGGAAAGAACAAATGTCCAGAAATTTGAACTCAACGGATTTGATATCACCATCAAATCAAAAGACGGTTCATTTTCCGTGGATGCAGAAAAGAAACTGACAAACGGAAAAATCTATGCCGGGATCGGCATCAACGGGATGGATGCAGACTTCAAGATGAAGACAAATTACTTCATCCCTGAATCAGTCTACTGGCATATGAAATTCAATACGTCGGAAACACTCGGAATACAGTCTGACATCAAGAAATCATTTGTCGGCGATTTTTCAAAGCTCGACAGTTCAAACTTCCTGGGCAGTCTTTCAAACTTCATGCAGAAGAAAGAAGATGCCGTACAGACAGAACTGAAACTTGCAACAGTCAAAGTCCCGCTTTTCGAGATTCCGTACTGCGATCTTGTCATCGATGTCATCCTGCAGCTGAAATTAAGCGGTAAAGCAGAAATTGTACTGTCGCAGAATTACAACTTCGGTGCTGAATATGTCAACGGCAATTTCCGTACGATCAAAGAACATGATCATACAAACGACTTTACACTAAAGGCAGAAACAACATTGACCGCAGGCGTCAGAACATCGATCGTTACAATCGGTGTCAATCTGATGGATGCATCTGTGAATGCCGGCGTACAGGCCAGTGTCAAAGCGAATGTACACATGTTTGACGATGACGGTCAGATGCATGATTATCCAGTCGATGCTTCTGCAGATCTTGCGGATGAGCTGGCTGCGGAAGCTGATGATGTCGTAGTCTGTGTTGATGCGGCGGGCGGCTGGGTCCTCAATGTTGAATTCTTTTCATCAAAATCAGAAGCAGGAAAACTGCTCGGTCAGGTTAAAATCGATATTCTGAATCCCAAGAATGCACCTTTATTCAAGGGGGCAGGTCAGCATTTTGAAAACTGGCAGGCAGTTGATCAATGCACAAGGAAATCGCGGCCGAAGAGTGATGAGCGCGAAGTGATGGAAACCAAAGGAAAGATCAGTCTGGATGCTTACTCGCTTGCCGTACATCCAGGCGAAACCAAATCGATTTCTGTCCTGGGACTGCCGGCAGGATATTCATTAAGCGATCTGACTGTCACTTCATCCGATCCTTCGGTTGCAAGCGTCAGCGGTTTGAGTATTACCGGCATCAGCAGCGGCAGCGCAGTCATTACGATTTCAACATCTGACGGCACATTCCATGCGGCATGCAATGTGCTTGTACCTGAGGCACGTGCTTCATGATCCTGTACGTTCTTTCAAAAGATTCGAAACAGGATGTTTATCTGGAAGGCGTACGAAGGGAAATCAGGCTCCTGAATGAGCCTGCTTACCTGATTCAGAGCAAAGGCAGCTGGTCACTGCGGCTGCCTTTCTCTCTTTGCCGCTCTTCCGATTCATCCAAAGATCCTCATATCATGCATATTGAGCACCGCAGAACAAACGAAAAAGCTGTTCTCTATTTCATCAACTGCGATGAAAAATGGAAAAAGTTCACGCGATTCGAGATGCCTGATCATGTGTTTACGATCGGTTCATCAAAGCAGGATACGATCTGCTGCGAAAGTCCATATCTGTCTGAAGCAGCCTTCAGTATTGATCCACTCAGGCGGATACTGTCGCCTTTAAAGGATCTGCCTGTAGTTCTGAATCAGAAGATTCATACCGAAGTATGTCAATATAAACCAGGCGACACGTTTGAGTGCTATGGTTTGCGGATCATATTCCATCATGACTTTCTGATGATCAACCAGATGCCGTCCCTATCGGTGAATCTGCCGCTCTATGCAAAAGAAATCAGAAATGAATATCCGGTTTACCGAAAAAAGATGACAACTCTTGATCTGCCTTTCGAAATGCCGCAGCAGCATAAGGAAATCAGACTCGAAGGCCCTGCCGTCAAACCGGAAAATCATTCAAGAAATCTTCTGTTTTCAATCGGTCCGTCGCTGATGATGTCATATGCATCTTTATCAAGCGGTCTCTTAAGTGTGTATATCGGCTATAGCAACGGACGTGAACTGATCGAAATGGCACCGATGGTGATGCTGCCGGGTGTCATGATGCTCTCAACTTTGCTCTGGACACCGCTCAGTACATTTGCTGAGAACAGGAAAACAAAAAGAGAAGTGAAACAGCGTGATCAGCAATATGACTGCTATCTCAACCGGACAATGGATGTGATCGATGCCTTCCGCGAAGATTACATTTCGAAAACAGAAAAAATGTTTCCGGATTCCGTCTCTTTTGTGAACAGGTATGAAAATGCCAATATTCTGCCTGTTCTTTCGGTCAATGATCTGATGATCAGAATCGGAACGTCTTATGACATTCTCTCACTGACGCTGAATACGCAGTCAAAAGGGAAAGAAGATGTTTCAGCTGCTGAGATGACAAAGAAGTTCATGAAGGAAGCAACCCGCAGAATCAGAGTACCGTATCTTGTTTCCCTGAACCGCTTCAAAAAGATCATATTCGACACATCACTCATTGATCTTGCTAAAGATCTGATGATGCAGATTGCACTGCGCTATCATCCGGATGAAGTCGGGATTGCGATCATCTGCTCACTTGAAATGGCAGAACGAAACAGATGGATGCTGGATCTGCCGCATCTTTTCAATGATCAGGACATCCGTCTGCTGGCGGATGAAGCGCATGAAATCAAGGAAGTCATTTCAATGTGCCGTGAGGATCACCGGAAAATCATCATGTTCAATCTGATCAATGCTGATCTCGATCAGAATGCTTACGAAAGTGAAATCTGCTTTGCGGATGCCGATGATCCGAAACGCGGAGATCTCAAAATTGCAAATATGGGGGATAGCTGGCTTGCACTGGATTATCTGAATCAATGCGAGCTGAATGTTAAGCCTGATGAGCGTACGGATGAGATCATCCGCTTTGCGTCAAGATTGAGCAGCCGCAGACATACAATGCAGATTGCCGGATCATTCTCTTTTCTTGAAATGCATGGCTGCATGAGTGCAAAAGAACTTGAAATTGAAGAAAGATGGAACAGCAATGATATCAATTCTTCCATCAGCGGTGTGATCGGATGCGATGCGGAAGGCAGCGATATTATTCTTGATCTTTATGAAAAAGCCGACGGTCCGCACGGATTGATTGCCGGAACCACCGGAAGCGGGAAAAGCGAACTGATCCTGACAATGATTCTGTCTCTGGCTATCAATTATGAACCGCGTGATCTGCAGTTTATTCTGATTGATTTCAAAGGCGGCAGTTCATTGAATTCACTGACCAATGAGAACAATCCGCTTCCTCATGTGACCGGTACTCTGTCAAATCTTGATGAAGAAGATATGCAGAGGGTTCTTGTTCAGTTTTCAATCGAATGTAAAAAAAGAGAATCACTTCTCAAGAAGATGAGCTCTGAAACCGGTCTTCCGGTCATGAATATTTCCGATTACCGCAGACAATGGAAATCCGGGATGAAGCTTGAATACATGTGCGAGCTGGTGATTATCGTTGACGAATTTGCTGAATTGAAAAAAGAAGCGCCGCAGTTTCTGAATGAATTGATTTCAATTGCACGAATCGGCAGATCGCTCGGGATTCATCTGATTCTTTCAACCCAGAAACCGGCCGGTGTCGTCACAGATCAGATCTGGTCGAATTCCAAATTCAAAATCTGTCTCAAAGTATCCGAGAAGCAGGATTCAATGGAGATGATCCATAAAAGCGATGCGGCATCAATCCGTGAAGCAGGATGCTTCTGGCTGCTGGCTGATGAAAAGCTTGTGTACGGACGCAGCGGTTATGTACAATCCCGTGCTGCGCTTTCCGATTCATATGCGGTGATCTACGACACATCACACCGCATCATTGCCTCAAGCAAATCATTGCTGAAAAAGGATGAGCCTGAAATCAACCGTGTCATTGCGGAAATCAGACGAGTCTATGCAAAACATGAAGCGGTCAGGCCTTTGTGGAATGCACCGTTAAGTACCGTGAAAGCTGAAGAACTGAGTGAGCCTTATGCCTTCGGAATCATTGATGATTACCGCAACAACCGGACACTGTCATTGAATCTTTCTGCGGAAACAGTCCATGCATTTGTAACAATTGATCAGAAGGAAAAGAGGAATCTTAGCCGTGCACTTACCTGCAGCATTCTTAACAGCTGTGAAGACAGGGACGATGTGGTCATCATTGATGATCTTTCAGTCTTTGAGAAAGAAAAGATGATGCGTTCAAAACAGATCATGGATGTATTTGCTTCATCAGATGAAGAGCGATGCAGAAATCTTTATGATCTGATCCTGAAGCGTAACAATCCTGAAAACAGGCTGTTTCTTTTGATCAATGATCTTTCGGGTCACTATGAAGCAAATGAAGAATACAGATTCAGACTGATGAAATGCATTGCCAATTGCGAAAACAGCAGATTGACCGTGATATTGATGAGCTCGACTGCGTCCGTTTTCAGCTATCGCGAAAGTGCTCTGCTCAAAAACAGATATGTCCTCAAAGGCGCTTCTGCCCAGGATACACAGAGCTTTCTTGAAACCGGCGCGAAGATCGCTGTTCCGAAAAGCTTTCATGGCATACAGATGCATTCTCCTCTGCTTGATTTTGCTGTTTATGAATGTCATGAAGAAATCCTTGAAGGTGCACTCATCCATTCTGAAAAAGCCGCTGAAAACAGAAACAGAACGCTTCTGCCGCATATGCCTGAAGTCATTGAT
Organism: Erysipelotrichaceae bacterium; assembly: GCA_030525525.1. Taxonomy (GTDB): domain Bacteria; phylum Bacillota_I; class Bacilli_A; order Erysipelotrichales; family Erysipelotrichaceae; genus Bulleidia. Next base: position 12,054 of record JAUNEN010000042.1, on the reverse strand, counting down.
TCTTCAGAATGCAGAGAAGAAGGAATTGCGCTTGGAATATTAAAGAAAGATTATTCGTGGTTTATCCTGAAAGACGATATGAAGCTGTGCATTGCGTCAGCCGATGCTGATTCAGCAGCACCTCTTGAAAGATTACTCGAATCAAAAGGATTGACGATTGATCATCAGTTCCCGTCACAATCAAAAGTGACATCGGTTGATGTCGAAAGTCTGAGTGATTTTGATTCATCACGCTACCGCAATACATGTTTCCTGTTTCCTGAAGATTCCTTCCTGTCCCAATACCGCGTGCATACCCGTCTCAAACTGAAAGAAAAAGAATCCGTTCTTTTCTGTCGAAACAGAAGTGAGGTGATCAGAGTTGCTGAAAAATAAAAAGCTGATCAGAGTGCGGGTCATATTTACGGCTGCCAACCGTGAATATGAGTGCGGATTTTCACCGCGCTCAACTTTAAAGGAAAATCTGAATATGCTGAAAGATCTGATTTCAGAAGAGCTGAATGAAAGATATCTTTCAGACGGGGATGAGATCATATGCGATGAAACATCGAAATATTTCTATGATCCCAATGTCTCTCTGGCTTCACAGAATATTACGGACGGAACATTGTTAATGATCTATTGAAAAGGCGGGGGGCGATATGCTCCTCGTCTATTTGAATCGTTTTCTGAATGCACATTTTCTGCACAATTCTTCATTGAGATGATGTTTTGCAAATCCATCAACCAGGCTGCGGCAGCGGCCCCCGGCAAGGATTTCTCCAAGCGGTGTTTCAAATATATTGCCTAGCGCAATCTCACCGTCCGCATCAAGACAGCAGGGTATCACCGTCCCATCGCTTAGGACAGCGAGCTGCTCAACTCCTCCCAGGCACGTTCCTGTATCGCTGACTTCTGTATTTTCAATGTCCGGCCATTCAAACGGATTGGAATAGTCGACATAGACATTCGGCAGGATCTTTTCATTTTTGATTCTGCCGCTGTTTTTCGGTTCATATTTATCATGAATGATCTTCAGACATTCTTCCGTGCGCTTCATATGCATCTGATCATCACGCCAGAAACGAAGTTCACAATACGGACGTCCGTTTTGAGAAGCTGTTTCAATCAGTTCAATGACGGGCTTCATAAATTCAGAAGCAGGCATCTGATGATATTCGATGGACTGAAGAGAGAATGAAATCTTACGCAGCGCTTCATAATCGCAGAGATTCATATGTTCTTTCAGCAGAAGCGCATTTGTCACAAGCTGAACATGACAACCGTATTTAGCGGCAATGTGCATGATATCATCAAATTCCGGATGGAGAAGCGGTTCTCCCTGAACATGAAGGTAGATATAAGGTGTCAGCTTATGAGTCTCTTTCAGGATATGTTCAAATTCAGCGGAACTCATAAAACGTGCCGGGCGATGATTTTTTCTGCAGAATGCACATGACAGATTGCAGACATTTGTGATTTCTATATAAATACGTTTGATCATTTTGACTGACTGTCTTCTTTCATAAGATCCATAACAACTCTTGATGCAATCAGAAGACCGGCAGCAGGGGGAACAAACGGAGATGAGCCGGGCGTAAAACGTCTGACATTTTCTTTTCCTGCTTTTCTTTCCTGCTCTGAAATATCAATCTGCGGTTTGATCGGCTCTTCATCCGAACAGCAGACACAGAGTTTTCTGACACCCCGCCTGCGCAGTTCATGCCGCATGATTTTGGCTAACGGATCGCCGCTTGTTTTGTAGAGATCCGTGATTTTCAGTTTTGAAGGATCGAGTCTGTTGCCGCACCCCATTGCCGAGATAATCGGAATACCACGTTTCTCAGCTTCAAGAATCAGATCGATCTTGGCTGTAACCGTATCGATTGCGTCGACAATATAATCCATTTTGTCAAAATCAAATTCATCCTTTTTATCCGGCAGATAGAAACAGGAGTGGATGATGACATTGATATCGGGATTGATATCATGGATCCGATCTCTGAATGCTTCTGTTTTCAATATACCGATGGTTGAATGAAGTGAGATGATCTGACGGTTGAGATTTGTCGGATCGACCGTATCGCTGTCAATGATTTCTATTGTCCCGACACCGCTTCTGGCAAGGGCTTCAATCACATATCCGCCGACTCCGCCGGCACCGAAAACGGCAACGTGCCCGGAAGAAATTCTCTCCATCGCATCTTTGCCGATCAATATTTCTGTTCTGATATTCTGCTCTCTCATAGTTCACCTTTGGTTTATCAGTCTCTTATGATTTCACTTTAACGAATGCATCAAAGCATCAATTCAAGAAAAGATATGAAATCTTTGTAAATTATAGCAGTACTGATATAATAACGTCGCTATGGACGGAGTAATTTTATTAAACAAACCGGCAGGAATCACTTCTTTCGATGCGGTCAGGCAGCTGCGCCGTATTTTTCATGAAAAAAAGATCGGTCATACGGGAACACTGGATCCCGAAGCAAGCGGCCTGATGATTATCCTGCTTGGAAAATATACAAAGATTCTTCCTTACTGCGTGAGCGATCATAAAAGATATCATGCGACTTTTTCACTTGGAAAAGCTACCGATACCGAAGATATCTGGGGCAGTGTGATCAATGAAAAGGAACCTTCTTTTCATTCAGAAGAAGAGCTTGAAAACGCATGTGTTTTGATGCGCGGGACAATATCACAGATCCCGCCGATGTATTCAGCGATCAAGAAAGACGGCAGAAAGCTTTATGAATATGCCCGCAAAGGAATTGAAGTTGAGCGTGAAGCCAGAACCGTTGAAATCAGCGAGCTTGAAGTCAGAAGGACCGGTGAGAATACATTCACGATGGATGCCTGCGTATCTTCGGGAACCTATATCCGTACGCTGATTGTCGATTATGCTGCCAAACTCGGCGAGCTGGCATGTATGACTTCATTAGTCAGAAACGGCATTGAACATTTATCTCTTGATGATGCATGCACATTTGAAGATCTTGAAAACGGGAAGGGATTCATCGATCCGCTCAGCGTTTTCGATCCTTCTTTCAAACAGATGGAACTTGTGCAGGAAAAGAAGATCCGCAACGGCATGAAACTGCAGATGAACGGAACAGGTGATAAAATTCTGTTTGTAGAAAACAATGAACCTGTTGCGGTCTATGAAAAGCAGGATGACGGTTTCTATCACTGTGTAAGGGGGCTTTGGTAATATGCGCGTGATCAATATCAGCTGTACTTCGCATAACATCCAGCGTATTCCTTTATGCGCATGCATCGGCTATTTTGACGGGATGCATCTCGGCCATCAGGCTCTGATTCAGAAGACTCTCGAAATGGCAGAGAAATATGAATGCGAAAGTGCGCTCATCACATTTGATCCGGACCCATGGGTGACAATCAAAGGGATCAATGATCTCCATCACATCACCACCATGCGCCAGAGAATCAACCTTGCCGTATCTTTCGGAATTGAGAATATCGTGATTCTGAAATTCACAAAGGAAATGTCAGAAAAAAGCCCTGAGGAATTTGTTCACGAAATTCTCGGACAAATCAATCTCAAAGGCATCGTATGCGGCTTTGACTTTCACTACGGATTTAAAGGACAGGGAAATTCAGAAACCCTGAAGCAGCAGGCAGATTTTGAAGTCAGTGTCGTGGATGCAGTGAGCGATGAATGCGGCAAAATCTCAAGCACCCGTATTTCGGAAGCGATCGTGAATGGCAATATGCCTGAAGCAAACCGCATGCTCGGCTATGAATATCAGATTGAAGGCAGAGTGATCCACGGACGCCATATCGGAACCGGCATGGGTTTTCCGACTGCAAATGTCGGCTACTCTAAGGAATACATTCTCCCGAAAAAAGGAGTTTATGTATGTTATGCACGGATCGGTTCCGTCTTCTGTCGGGCGATGGTCAACATCGGGCACAATCCGACCGTCAACTATACAGACAAAATGTCTCTGGAAGCCCATTTAATCGATTTTAAGGGCGATCTCTACGGTAAGATGATCACTGTATACTTCATACAGTACCTGCGCCCTGAAATGAAATTCAGAAACTCAGACAATCTCGTGATGCAGCTGGATCAGGATCTGCGGGATTCGAACAGAATACTTAATGCTTATGAATTCTCTTTATCTCAGTCAGATGAAGGATCTTCTGAAGGATGAGTTTGATCAGTATCTCAGTATGCTGGATCAGCCTCCGCAAAGAGGAATCCGTGTCAATACACTCAAAACAACCGCCGATGAACTCTTTGAGATCACTCCTTTGACATACAAAAAAAGTCCGTTTGCGGACAATGGATGGTATGTGAAAGCGGAAAGCTCGCTTGGAAGAATGCTCTCATATAAGGCGGGTCTTTTCTATATCCAGGAGCCAAGTGCCTCGGCAGCTGTCACAGTGCTTGATCCCAAGCCCGGAATGAAGGTGCTTGATTTATGTGCAGCCCCCGGTTCCAAATCAACCCAGATCGGCGAAAAGCTTCAGAACACAGGCTTCTTATGCGTCAATGAGTATGTGCGCAAAAGAACAATGCCGCTGCTCGAAAATATCGAACAGTACGGTCTTTCCAATACCATGATACTCAACAATGATACCCGTGATGTCGCAAAGGCATTCCCGGAGTATTTTGATGCTGTTTTATGCGATGCACCTTGCTCTGGCGAAGGGATGTTCCGCAAGGAAGATGAAGCACTTGCCAACTGGAGTGAAGAAAATGTACGTCTTTGTGCAGAGCGCCAGAGGGAAATCCTGAACAATGCGGAAAAGTGTCTGAAACCCGGCGGCGTGCTTGTGTATTCGACCTGCACGTTCAACATCCATGAAAACGAAGAAACGATTCTGCATTTTCTGAATGAGCATGATAACATGGTTATGGAAGATGCCTGTGTTTCATTTGGCAGAAGGGGAATCCTGAACGAACATCATATCAATCTTGCTGTCAGGATTTTTCCGATGGACGGCGGCGAGGGCCATTTCATTGCCAGAATGAGAAAACTCGGTGAAGCGACAGAAAAGCAGATCAAAACAGCTGCCCCTAAGCCTGTACCTGCAGAAGCTGCCGCATTCCTGAATGATATTCTGAAGAAACAGTACCCTTATATCACAGTCCGTAATGACAGGGTATATGGCGGGAGTGCACCTTTTATTGAGCCCAAAGGTGTCAGTATTCTGCGCAATCAGGTGTATCTCGGCGATCTTGTCAAAAAACGCTTCGAACCCTCGCATCAGCTTTTCATGTCAGCCTATTCTGACTTCAACCGCACGGCGGATCTGGATGATGAAGCGATTGTGCGCTATCTCCATGGCGAGCAGATTGAATACCATTCTGAAAAAGGCTGGTATGCAGTCACCTGGCACGGACATCCTGTGGGCGGCGCAAAGAGCGACGGGATCTATCTCAAAAACAAATATCCGAAACAGCTTCGTTTCCGATAGGAGCATCACATATGAAACTGAATCTATTCCGATTTATCGATGAAACAATAGAACTGTATGAGCGCAAAATGCCTGCTTTTCAATATGCGGAAGGGCAGATCAAGAATGCTTTTTACCGTATGTTCAATGACGGTGAGTCAGTTGTTTCATTCAGGACAAGAATCAAGAAAACAACATCACTGAAAGAAAAACTGATCCGCAACCAGTTTTACCTGGATTACGATTCAGCCGAAGATGCAATCGAGCATTTAAGCGATCTGATCGGCATTATCATGCAGTGCCGTTTCATCCGCAATGAGGCTGAACTTTACAAGCAGCTGTTTCAGTATTTCGAAGTCAGCAATGACAGCTACAGTGTCTGTCTGATTGATAAGAATATCTATCTGAATCTCCGCATGCCCCAGCCGCAGATTCAGCGCAACGGCTTTACGATTTTCAGAATCGACGGATATTATCTTTTCAATGAATCGAAGATCAACTTTGAGCTTCAGATCAAATCGCTTGTTCATACATTCTGGAGTGAAATCGAGCATGAGGTTGTCTATAAGAATCCTGACTTTGTCATGTATGATTCATTCAACCGCAATATGCTCGGAGCCATCCGCGACAATCTCGATGTCGTCGACAGACAGCTCGAAATCATGTACAAGGAAATCTCCTATGAATCCAAGCGTGCGCAGATCGGCATGGATGAGCAGGGATTCAAAGTCTTTGTGGCAAGAAGCGTCAACGATCTTGTCAACCGCAAGATGAAGGAATCCGTCGGCTTCACAACCGATTTCAAGAAATGCTCGGCTACGATTGCACAATATATCTATATCCATGAATTCGCCAACGGCGAAAACAACCGTGAAAAGATGATCATGTATCTGGAAATGCTGTCGCTGCTCTCGGAAGCACCGATTGATTTCTCGGAAGAAATCAGACTGGAAAGAGACTATCACAGCGATGATCCGTTCATTGACAGACTTGGAAGGTATCTCGAAAGTCAGCTTAACGTCAATTTCCAGTGGCATGTATTCTTTACAATGCTGTTTATCATTCAGCGCGAAAATGACACGGAAGATCTGCGGAACTTCTGCAAAGTCATCAAGCTGCTGCTCATACAGCCCCGCTGGTATGCTTCAACATTTGCTCAGTTTGAAAAGAAAGATGCAGAAACAGTCAGAAATGAACTTGCGGAAATTCTGCTTGATGCATTGATTGATGCCAATTCAATCAAGATCATCTATGAAGACAATCTTTACCGCTCAATGAATATCTTCCGCTCCTTTGTCGACAGGATCAACAGCAGGTATCAGAGCTATGAAGACTACGTCAAAGATTATCCGCAGATCCGCAATGATCTGTATCATCAGATCGCGATTCTTTTCCACTAGAATCAAAATGTGTATAATAAACAGGGAAGAAGGAGAAACATATGGCACAGGATTATGTAGTTCTTAACGATCAGAATGAAAACGGAATGATCGCTGTCAATAAATCGGTATTCAAGGCGATTGCTGAAATCTCAATTGATGAGATCGAAGATGCATTCCAGGTACCCAACTCAAGATTCACAAAACCTCTCTCCATCAAAATCGAAAACAACAGACTGAACATTGAAGCTGATGTCAGACTCAAATACGGCAGCAATGTCGAACAGACATGCGAACTCGTACAGAACCGCATTTATGAAAACATTCTGTACATGACAGGCTTCAAAGCCAATGCTGTCACGGTAAATGTCAGCGGATTTGAAAATTAATCTTGACACATCACATATTAAATTGTTTAATATACGAGTAAATTGAAATGACGGAAAGAAGAAGCACCGCTTCTCGCCTGAAATCCGCAGGATTTGGGCTCAGGGCCGAAGAAAGATTCAGTATGATTTTTTCGGACAGGTGCGGCTTCGCACCTGTTTTTCAATATCAGGAGGATCACTTGGGAAGGATCAAGAACAACAAAAACAGAAGAAAAGAACCGACTGACATGGTTAATGAAGACATTCGCTTCAAGGAAGTCCTTGTCATCGGTCCGGATGGTGAACAGCTCGGTGTCATGATGCGCAGAAGCGCTCTGGAAAAGGCATATGAAATGAACCTTGACCTGCTCTGCGTTGCGCCGAATGCCAAGACTCCGGTATGCAAAATCGTCGATTACGGACGCTACCGCTTCGAAGAGCAGAAAAAAGCAAGGGAAGCTAAAAAGAAGCAGCATGTCACTGAAATCAAGCCGCTTCGCGTATCACCGGTTATCGATGAAAACGACTTCAACACAAAGCTGAATCAGGCCCGCAAATGGATCGAGGAAGGACAGAAAGTCCGTATCGATATGCGTTTCCGCGGACGTATGATTACCAGACAGGAAGTCGGCAAAGAAGTCATTAACAGATTCACTGAATCCATTTCCGACATTGCGGAAGTCAGCAAATCGGCATCGCTCGAAGGCAACACAATGTCAGTGATATTCTCACCGAAAAAGGGCAAGTAAAGGAGATCGACATGAAAGCAAAAGCAAAGAAGCCTAAGAATTACAAAATGAAGACAAAGAAAACCTTTGCAAAGCGCAGCAAGCTCACAGGTACCGGCAAACTCAAGGTACAGCATAACTATGTATCCCACTTCGCTGCAAACAAATCTCATAAGCAGAAGATGCATCTGGCAAAGAGCACAACTGCTCATGCAACAGATGTCAAGCGTGACAGACAGCTGCTTCAGGGTTAATTACAGGAGGTCAATGAAAGATGAGAGTTAAAGGATCAACACCTACGCGTAACAGACGCAAGAAGGTTTTAAAGCAGGCCAAGGGTTACTTCGGCAGCAAGCATCTTCTTTACAGGACCGCCAATGAGCAGGTCATGCATTCACTGAAGTATGCTTATATCGGAAGAAAGCAGACAAAGCGTGAAATGCGCAAGCTCTGGATCGCAAGAATCAACGCTGCAGTCAGACAGTATGATCTGTCCTACAGCAAGTTCATGCACGGTCTGAAGCTGGCTGATATCAACATCAACCGCAAGATGCTCAGCGAAATTGCAATCCATGACGAGAACGGATTCAAGGAAATCGTTGAAGCATCCAAGAAGGCTCTCGAAGCAGCAAAGTAATCTTGCATTCGGGTACTTCTTGTAGTATTATTTACAGGCACGGAGAAACGGAAGCTTCTCCGTCTGCGGCGTGTTGGTGAAGCGGCTCAACACACTGCCCTCTCAAGGCAGCATTCACGGGTTCGAACCCCGTACACGTCACCATTGATTACCTGCTGAAAGGCAGGTTTTTTTGTGCTTTCCTAAACATTAAGAAGCCAATAAGTCAGCTCGTGATCCGACAGGCAAAATAAAAAGAATGAACCATGCAATATGATTCATTCTTTGTTCAATTAACCGAGTTCGCTTTCAAGCTGGGCAATCGAGCGGTCAAGTCTTCTTAATGTTTCTTCCTTGCCGAGAATATAGGCAATTTCAATTGCACCGCCCGGTGTTGTTCCGAGGCCTGTAATCGCAAGACGCAGAGGGAAGAGAACCTGTCCGTTCTTCTTTTCAATCTGCTTCGGAACAGCCATCAGAACTTCATGCAGAGCTTCCATCGACCAGTCTTCCTGTGCTGCCAGAGTTTCTCTGCAGGCCTTCAGGCTGACAAGAGCGACTTCCGGATTGGACTTCATCTTCTTGTGATTGTAAAGATCTGTTGTAAATTCAGGGAACTCATCGAAGAAGGTGAGCATACCCGGAATTTCATTGAGGGTATTGGCACGGGGCTGAACGATTTCAGCGATCTTCTTCTTGTCGCAATCCAGCTTCACAGCTTCATCAATATAAGGCTTGATCAGGTTGTAATATGTATCAAGATCCATGCCTCTTAACCACATGCCGTTGAGCCAAGTCAGCTTTTCGGGATCGAAAATTGCACCTGATGTGCCGATTCTCTTGACGTTGAATGCCTGTACGAGTTCATCGAGTGTATAGATCTCACGGTCTTCTTCCGGCGCCCAGCCCAGCAGTGCAATGTAGTTCAGAATTGCTTCAGGCAGATATCCTTTGGCAACAAGATCCTGGAAAGAGGCATCGCCGTTTCTCTTGGAGAGCTTGGAATGCTCGTCCTTCATGACAGGCGGGCAGTGAATATAGCGGGGAATATCCCATCCGTATGCTTCATAAATCAGGTTGTATTTCGGAGTCGAGGAAAGATATTCCATACCGCGCACAACATCGGTGATTCCCATCAGATGGTCGTCAATGACATTTGCGAAGTTGTAGGTCGGGAATCCGTCGCTCTTCAGCAGGACCTGCTCATCGAGTGTGCTGTTTTCGACTGTGATTGTTCCGAATACTTCATCATTGAAGGATGTTGTACCTTCGGTCGGGATGGTCTGTCTGATGACATACTTTTCACCGGCAGCGATTCTCTTTTCGCATTCTTCAACAGAAAGCATTTTGCAGGGATCGTCATATTTGAAGCTTTCACCTGCAGCAGCTCTTTCAGCAGCGATTTTTTCTTCATCGCAGAAGCAGTAATGGGCGCCCCCTCTGTGAATCAGCTTGACGGCATAATCGTGATACATGCCGCTGGCCATACGTTCGGACTGAACATAAGGGCCAAAGTCTCCTCCCACATCCGGTCCTTCATCATGCTTGAGTCCGCATGATTTCATCGTGTCATAGATAATATCTGTCGCACCTTCAACCAGTCTTCCCTGATCGGTGTCTTCAATTCTGAGAATGAAGACTCCTTCGGGATCTTTTTTTGCGACAAGATAAGCATAAAGGGCAGTTCTCAGATTGCCGATATGCATATATCCGGTCGGACTTGGTGCAAATCTTGTACGAATACTCATTTTTTAATAACTCCTTTTACCGCATCAATTCTACATCGAAAGAACAAACTCTACAAGAAAGCAATCCCCCGCATGAGCAGGGGATTGTGATGTTAATCAGTGTAGTTGTCAAAATAGCCCTGGATGTAAACAAACGGTGTTCCCTTATCACCGGATCCGCTTGTCAGATCGCAGAGTGAACCGATCAGGTCAGTCAGTCTTCTCGGTGTTGTTCCTTCGGAAACCATCTTGCCGACAAGCTGTGCATCTTTTTCAGCGATGGAAGCACGGATGGCAGCCTTGAGCTCTTCGCCTGAAAGATCAGCGAACTGATTGTCAGCGAGATACTTGAGCTTCAGCTCATTGGGTGTTCCGTCAAGTCCGTCTGTATAGCCCGGGGAAACGACCGGATCAGCAAGTTCCCAGATCTTTCCGACGGGATCTTTGAATGCGCCGTCGCCGTAAACCATGACTTCGATCAGCTTTCCTGTCTTTTCCCTGATTTCAGCCTGGATATCCTTTGCAAATTCTGTGCAGCCGGTAGGGAAGAGCTTGACTGTATCTTCAGTTGCCTTGTTTGAACCGAGCAGACCATACTGTGCGTTGTATCCGCTGCCGTTTCTGCTTTCTGTCATCAGATCATCCATGCCGATAACGCGTTCTGCACCTTTTTTCTTCAGGAGCTTCTTCGTACGGAATCTTGTGTGAATATCGCAGGCCAGAACATTCTTTGTATAGTTCAGGATAGCGGCAGCGTTGTTTGCAAAGACAAATTCAACTTCGCATCCTTCTGCTTCAACGAGCTTTTTGTAGTAATCAACATAGTTCATTCCGGTAAACGGGTGGCTCGGCTGTCCGAAGAGTTCAATGAACTGTTCTTCATTCAGCACATCCGTATAGGGATCAACATCCTTGTCATCCATGATTTCGGCATCGAACAGATGGTTGCCGACTTCATCGGAAGGATAGCTGAGCATGAGATAAATCTTCTTCGCACCGCGGGCGATTCCTCTTAATACAATGGCGAAGCGGTTGCGGCTTGTGATCGGGAAGATCACGCCGATATCATTTCCGCCGAGCTTTTCTCTGACATCTTCGGCAATGTCATCGATTGTGCAGTAGTTGCCCTGGCTTCTGGCAACGATTGATTCAGTGACAGCGAGAACATCTCTGTCTCTGATTGTGAATTCACCGCATTTTTCAGCATTGAGGACAGTGTCGACGACAATGCTTCTGAGATCATCACCGGTTTTGATGACCGGAGCTCTGAGACCTCTGACTGTTGTACCAATTAATCTCTCCATTTGTTTTTCTCCGTATACTCTATTAAAAGCGCGTTTATTCTAACACAACTTTATTTTCATTCATAGAAGTAAAGACATGCATTGCATGGCATAGACCGTTTGTAATACTTTCAGAAAGGAATCTTTTACTCATTGAAGAGTGAGACAGATCATTCATATGGAACTCAGAAAAGATTTTCTCTGGGGCGGCGCAACTGCTGCCAACCAATATGAGGGCGGTTATCTTGAAGGGGGTAAAGGTCTTTGCATTGCCGATGTCGAACGCGGGGGGTAGACATGGCGTCAAGCGTCAGATCGACCCTGAAATTCTGCCCGGCGTCTTTTATCCGAGCCACGAAGCAACCGACTTTTATCACAGATGTAAGGAAAATATTGCTCTGTTTGCCGAAATGGGCTTCAAATGCTTCAGAATGTCCATCGGCTGGACAAGAATCTATCCGCGCGGCGATGAAGAAACACCGAATGAAGAAGGACTGAAATTCTATGATCAGGTTTTCGATGAACTGTTGGCCCATGACATTCAGCC
>JAUNEN010000120.1 GCA_030525525.1 Erysipelotrichaceae bacterium | reverse complement strand
TGAGCTGCACACGTGCAATGGCAGTGACATTCCTCTACAGAGCAAGCAACTGAAACAATCTGAATTAAGACCTGAGCAGGCACTGCATTGCGGTGTCTGCTTTTTCGATGGTCTTCGCTGCTGATTTTCAAAAAGGACAGCTGATCATCCGATTGAGGGCTGCGGTGTCTGTCAGATCAATCATCGTAGAATGCCGGAATCACGGCAGTATGAAAATCAGTCTTCTGTGATCGTATCAGAGATACATTGCACATGAACCGGAAAACCAATCCCGGACAGTTTCGGATGATCCTGCAAGTGACGGGCTCTACGCTGATAAAAAAATCTCTTCCCGAAAAAAGGAAGAAAAGGAACTTCCCGAATGGTTCTTTGGCTTTTCTTCTGAATTGCAGGATGTCCCAAGACGTATCGGTAAGATCAGCTTGCTGAAACAGATCTTCCTTTTTGACTGATCATGTTCTGAACTGTAACCACTTGAAAATTTCATATAATTCATCGGCATGTTTTTTGCATTTTTCCGATGTTCTTATATAGGTGTGAACTGAAAACAGCAGTTCATTCTTATCACTGTTTCAATATCTGGATTTTGGGAAAATGAATCAGGAGGAAAAAATGGATAAATGGGAAGAATGTCAGGAGTATGTTGAAGCTTATTTCGGCGAGAAGCCGGAATCACCCAAAGAACTGATTGCAATCATGATCAGCATGGCAGATATGATCTGTGATCTGAGAGAAGGAAAGGAACCGAAACAGGCTTTCAGACCTAAGTCATAAAATCAGCCTTCAAAATCCTTCCGTCTGCAGAATCCTGCAGATCTGTTCTAAAACCCAGCCTGCGATGATGCAGACCGGGTTTGTCATATTCGGGAAACGAAATGATGTCAGACGCAGAAGGAATATCTGGATTATGTGATCATCATCTGCGCCATGGATATTGCCGGTCATAAAGACACAGATTGATGCCGGCTGCCTGTGTGCTGCAGTGAAAAACTGTCTGAAATATGTTCGTATGCAAAGGTCGGCAGATATGATCAGTATTCCTTAAAATTGCCTGTATTGGAAACACAACTGTTGATATAATGGACCGTGCGTTAATTGTTTTGTAAATGGAGGAATTGATATGTTATATCTGCTGGCGATCGGCACGCCGACAGTATTTCTGTGCCTTTGTGTCATTCATATGATCAGCTATTGGGGAATCCTGAAGAAGATGGGCCTCAAAAGATGGTATGCATTTATACCGTTCTGGGCTGAAAAGAAAATCGGCGATACGATGTTTGAAACAAGATATGCTTTCAGACATCCGTTTCTGTTTATGCTGCTGTTTGCTGCATTTGGAATGTATTACAGGCCTTTTGCAGAACGTGTTGCACCAAGCGGCCAGGTTCTGGGAATTCTTTTGCTGGCCATCGGCTTTCTGAACTATTACGGATATCTGACACGTCTTTATTGGAGACTTGGCAAATCGTTCGGAAAGGGAATCTTTTTCAGGATCTTCACGATTATCTGTCCGGCACCGTTTCTGCTTGCACTCGGATATTCAAAGAAAATCGGTTTTGTGCACGGCACACCGATCAGGCTTGGCTTATTGAGACCCAAGGCATGGTTCCGCTATCTGATGCGCTTTGCATCAATTCTGTTCTTCTTAGCGGAAGCTGCGGTTGTCAGTCTGCTTGTCGGTTTCCTGATCATCCAGACAAAAACACCGGCTGTGATCATCAAGGCATTGCAGCAGGATATTTATGACGATACAAAGAATATTGTCGGCAGCGGTACGGAAGTTCTGCGTGAAGAGAATATGAAGGAAAACTATGCACAGTTTGCTTCAATTGAACCTTCACGTGAAAAATACTTTGAAGATCACTCGGATGATGAATCCGTGGTTGTCATGGAATATATCATCGGTTCCGACCTTGAAAACAAGACAGGTTCTGCTTCAACCAATCTGAGACAGTTTGCGGATGCGACAAAGCAGGGAAGCGGTCTGAAGTTTGTCATGGAGTGCGGCGGTTCCTACCGCTGGTTCACAGACGGCATTGAAGAGAATTCAGTCGGCCGTTATGTCATGGAAAACGGCAAGCTGAACAAGGTGATGGATATTGATTCCTACACATCCATGTCCAGCGGGGATGAACTGCTTGACTTCATTACATGGGCAAAAGAAAACTATCCGGCAGACCGGTATATGCTGGTGCTCTGGGATCATGGCGGAGGACTGTCTTCCGGTTTCGGCAAGGATGATCTGAACAAGCGTACAGACGGTCAGCACAGCACAATCATGGTGGATGAGATTGTATCCGCAATTCATGATTCCGGTGTGAAGTTTGACCTGATCGGCTTTGATGCATGCCTGATGCAGGATATTGAAATCGCTAAGCTTCTTGAACCGTATGCAGATTATTATCTGGCTTCCGAAGAAAGTGAACCTTCGGCCGGCTGGTTCTATACTTCCGCATTCGGCAAGCTTGCCAAAGATCCGGCACTTCCCACGGAAGACTTTGCAAGGGAACTGATCGGAACATATGACGAATACAACGGAAAAGTCATGAGTGCAGAGGATAATACATATACTCTGTCCCTGGTTGATCTGACCTACGTCAGTAAGACATATGAAAAGCTTGAAAACCTCTTCAGAAAACAGCAGGAAGCGATTCTTGCGTCTGAGTCTGACTATGCAGATATTTCACTTGCCGCAAACAGTTCATATACATTCATGAATCAGGAACAGCTTGATCTGGTTCATTATCTTGAAAATCTGCGCCAGATCGATTACAACGACTCAGTGATGAGTGACAGTGAAATCAGGGAACTGACTGCTTATGCACAGGCATGTGTTGTTGCCCGCAACCGCAGAAGCGCAGACGGCATCAACGGTCTTGCCTTTACATTCCCTTATCAATCATTGAGTACATATACGGATTGCTGGAGTCAGCTGAAAAACAACAGCCTGGCTGAAGAAGAAAAATTCTATACAGACTTCTTCTCCATCATGGCTGCTTCCAAAAAAGCTGAATACTCTGATCCTTCCAGTCCGATGTTCCCTCTGATTGATCTTGTCGACAAGACAAAGGAAGAATGGTATAAGCCGGGATTTGAAAACTATGTGACCACACAGCCGTTAATTGAGATTCCCGTCCGTAAAAACGGAGAAGGATATTCTCTTGAACTCTCTGACAGTGTATGGGAGATCATCTCTGATGAAAGACAGTTCTTCTATCAGGAAAGCGAAGAAGGTCTGAGATACCTCGGTTCTGATTATGCAGGTATGAGGGATGAAGACGGACATATGATGATCACAACCGACGGCACATGGATTTGTATTGACGGCCATCCGGTCTTCTATGAACCGACAGGTCTTCGTACTGATAAGAGCGGCGATGTCTATACCGGTTATACCAAAGCAATCCTGAACGGCAAAACAGAAGTACTCCTGTATATCGAATGGGTACCTTCCGAAGATATCGATGCACCGATGGAAGGCAGAGTCATCGGCTACGATGAGGTTGACAATGAAGAAGCCTTCATGGAGAAGGGACACAATCAGCTCAAAGCCGGTGAAACACTGGAATTCCTGTTTGACTACTACGATGAAGAAGGAAACAGTACCGGTTCAAAAACAGCATTCCGTAAGCTCCGTGTCAGAGATCCGAACAATGTCAAGGTAACAGATGAGCCTTTAGGCAAGTGTACATTACGCCATGGTATTCTGTTAACCGATGTCTATCAGCGTCAATTCCAGTCTGAAATCATTGTGACTGAAATTGATGAATAAATTCATTTAACATGATCCTTTAAAACAATCCCTGATCTGAAACGGGGATGAAAGAATCAAACTCAGAGAGCCGGGAAACCGGCTTTTTGCGTACAGTCATTGTCTGATGTATTGACTGAGGGATCACGGAGTATGAAATTGGTATAATGGAATCGGCAGGTGCAAAGATTATGAAAAGAAATACAGAACAATGGATCGGAGAATTCGATTTCAGTGATCCTTATCAATTGAAGCAGATGTTCAAGGAAACATTTGAAGATGAGCGCAGAGCGTTTCTTGAAATGGTCGGTATGTCACAGGATGTTGACATCGACATGAAAAGGTACACAAAAAGGATGGACACGGGTCTTTCGACAGTTCATCAGGCAAGAGAAATGGTCGGGGATGATTATCCCGATTATCTGGGTTCATCTTATTTTGAACAGGACTGGGCCTATATCAATGCCACAGTTGCACGCGGTTATGATGCAATTGACCGTAATCATGATCTGCTGTTAGCAGCTGCGATCTGGATCCTTGATACATTGAGTGAGAAATACAACGTATTTGCAATCGAAAGAGATTTTCTGCCTGAGCTGACGGAAGAAGAGGCAGAAGATGTTCCGTCTTTTATTGTCGGCAGCGATTCTGTCCATTCCGATGAGCTGTTAATAAAAACAGTCTATGCTCTGATGCACAGGAATGATGACTGCAAGGTATACAAGCCGAAAGGCGAAATGAGAAGAAACATTCTTGATGAGGCGACAGTCCGAAATAAACATCGGCAGGAAGTTCCTTCCAGAAACAGATTTGAAAAACTGATCAGCGGTCTTGGGGCAGAAAATATAGAAGAAGCTGTCAATGAATTCAAAGAGAAGTACTGGTTTCTTGCAAAAGCATATTTCCACGGCCTCTGTAAAAACCATGCCAGAAGATATGAGCTGATGGACAGACATGACAGGCTGGAACAGAAAAGAAAAAGATATGTGAAAGACGGCATGACGATCAAAGCAAGGATCAATCCTGACGGAAGCTTTGACCCTCTGGGCGGAAAAACTTCCGATGATTTCAGAAATGCAATTGAACTGGATCAGGCAATCGGCAGATGTGCGGATGGAATCGAAGAACAGGTCCATGAAAAAATGAATTATACAGACATGTTCAAAGAAGCTTTGATCATGTCTGAAACAGAAGCGGAAGAGATGATGCCTGAAGAATTCAGAGAAAGAATGAAAGACTTCAGAATCGAAAATCCTTACAGACTTGCGTTTGCGCTTCTGTATCTTGCCGATCGGGGAGATGATCTGATCTGGAATTATTATTTCGGAACATGTCTTGCGTCGATGATTGCGGATACGCTGCCGTGGAAATATGGATTTGATGATTTCTTCAATGCTGAGCTGAAGTATAAATACGGCGAAAATGAATCTGAGCCTCTTCCTGATATTTTCAGGGTACAATACGGCAATGATGATTTCGAGCATTTTGAGGAGCCGAAGAATATGGCTCAGCTGATGTATGAACTGACTGAAACAATTATGCCGAGAGACATAGATCCTTATCAATGGGTCGGGAATTACTGGAATGAGATCGGCGTATCTGAACAGGATCAGAAGATCATGCGTCTTGCGATGGGTGTTATGAATGCATACAGATGGAGAGTTCCCGGTACTTACAAACAGAGGGAAACAGAAAATTCACAATCTGATACACTCATTGCAAAAACAGCTGATCTGCAGGAGAAAGTCAGACTGCTTGAAGCAAAAGTCAATGCACTTGCAAAGGAAAACAAGTCATTGAAAGAAGCCTCATGGAATGCCGCAAAACAAAGCGCCAGGTTAAGTGAAAAACTGGAAACCGCATTCCGGGAAACAAAAGCAGACAGAGAAGAGCTGGCAAAGCTGAGAGAAGCAATCTTTGTTTCACAGAATCCTGAGCCTGAAGTACCTGACAATACTGTTTCACTTCCTTTTGAAGCAAAAGAAAGAATCATTGTATGCGGCGGTCATGATTCCTTCGTCAAGCAGTTCACTCAGCTGATTACAGGAAATGTCCGTATTCTCAGCAATGTGAAAATCAATGAAGATCTGATCAGAAATGCAGATACGATCTGGATTCAGACCAATGCGCTTTCACACAGTGATTATTACAAAATCATGGATCTCTGCCGGAAGATGGGCAAACCGGTGAATTACTTCCTGTATGCGTCTGCCAGAAAGTGCGCAGAACAGGTTGTCAAAGAATCACAGAACAGAAAATAAGAAATTGAAATGTTGGGAAATCAGCTCCATTTTTGAGGGAATCATTCTTCTTCTGACTATATTCGTTCTGAAAGCCTTCAAAGGCGGAAGGAGAATTATCAATGAGTTCCGAAAAAAGCTATGACGAACTGACAATCCAGGACAACTTCATTTTCACGAAGGTTATGGAGCAGAAGAAACTGATGATTCAGCTTCTGAAAAGAATCTTTCCCAATGAAGATATCGGTGATATCGAATTGATTAAATCCGAAAACACGATGGAAGTGTTCTATCAAAGCAAAGGCATCCGTGTTGATGTTTTTTCCGAAACAAAGGAATACCTCTTCTCTGTGGAAATGCAGGTAGAACCTGACTCGTCACTGCCAAAAAGAGCACGGTACCAGGAATCGATTCTGAATGTATATATGCTTCAGAAGGGCAAACGATACAAGGAACTGAAAAATGCATATGTGATATTCATCTGTCCCACAGATCCCTTCGATGATAAACTGGTGATGTACAATTATCGAAATGTCTGCTTGCAGACAGGAAAAGAACTGGATGACGGCGTAGAAAAGATATTTATCAACTGTTCAGGTGTTAACAAAGAAGAATATCCGGAACTGATGCCGTTTGTGGAATATGTGAAAACAAACATAAGGACAAAAGATCAATTTGTCTGTGATCTGGATGATGAGGTCAATCAGGTTAAGTTGAATCCCTTAAGGAGGAAAGAGTACATGGACTTGCAG
>JAUNEN010000041.1 GCA_030525525.1 Erysipelotrichaceae bacterium | reverse complement strand
TGAGCAAAAAGAAAATGAGTCATTGCGATGAATGACTCATTCATATGAACTTTCTGAATCAGATTCCGGAACCTGAGGTTTCTGCTTTTTCCTGTTTTCAAGATGCGTGATGATAATGTCTTTGTACATGTATTCAATGATTGCGGCAGCAGGAATGGCAAGAATGATTCCGATGATGCCGGTAATTTTTCCGAAGACAATGACTGCGATCAGAATCATAAGACCTGATACACCGAGTGAATTTCCGAAGAGCTTCGGCTTGATGATGTAGCCGTCAACCGCCTGAAGCACGATGGTGAAGAGAATGAACATGAGTGCGTGATACGGATCTGCCAGCAGCAGGATAAATCCGGAAATGACAGCACCGATGATCGGGCCGAAGTTCGGAATCAGATTTGTGATGGCGACAACCACTGAGATGAGACCCGTATATTCCATTGAGAAGAATGTCATGAAGATTGCGTTGATAACACCGACGATGACGCTTTCCAGCATACTGCAGGAGATGTAGCGGGTCAGGATGTCATCGCATTTCTGATAGAAATTGCCGAGCGAGCGGTAGAATTCCGGTGAGCATAATGCCCGCAGGAAGCGTCTGACTCCCTGACGCAGGGATTGCTTTTCTGCAAGTATATAAAGTGAAAGAACAACCGCGATGGCAAAGTTGGCAACGCTTTTGCCGACATTGGCGGAAGCGGAGAGAATATCGGACAGATTGTCCGAGATCAGATTTCCGATGTAATCCAGAATGTGGTTGGATGATTCGATGATGTTCTGAATGCTTTCATTCTGGGCAAGTCCGAGATCGGAGATCATTTTTTCCACGGTTTCCAGATAGACATCGATATTGTCGGCGAATGTTCTGATACTGACGACAAGCTGAGGAATAACCGTAACCGCCAGCAGAATGATAACAAGCAATACAAGAATCAGTGCGATCAGACTGGAAACGCCCCAGCCTTTTCTGCCGCTCTGACGCAGTACCTTTTTCTGGATCACCTTTGCCAGAGGGTTGATTGCATAGGCAATTGCGATACCCATGATAACCGTTCCGAAATAGTTTGAAATGAATTTGAAGATCCCGGCAAAGATGTTGAGATTTGATAAAAACATATAAAGAACAACACCGGAACAGACTGCCACCGTATAGGGGAACCAGTTCTGATGCTTGATCCGATTCCAGTTCATAAAACAAGCTACCTGCCTTTCTGTAGATGCATATCAATATGATAAACTTTATGACCTGAAAATGTATAAAAATTCATTTTTGATTTCTTTAATAATTCAGCAGCGATGCCGCAAGGACCTGTGAAATCAGACTTGATTACGTAAAAAAACATGGCACTTTTTCTGTACATATATGCATTGGATAATAAGACTGCAGAAAGGAAAGGGAGAGTTATATGTCTGTTAAATTTAGCAATTTCACAAACGAAGACCGCAGAATTGTGGACAGTCTCGGATGTTTCAGTGTTCTGGAACATTACAGAGATCAGTCAGTCGCGCCATCCAATGCGATCAGCGAGTACTACATGAGTGAGATGGGTGTCAGAAGAAGACAGCTTGTTGTTGACCTTGACGGCAGAAACACACTTGTCACACAGGCAGGTGCCATGCAGTGGCTGTTCGGAGATATCAATGCGACAACCGGTCTCAAAGGTGTCGGAGATCTGTTCGGAAAGATGGTTAAAGGGGCAGTGACAAAGGAATCTGCAGTCAAACCGGAATATGTCGGTACCGGCAGAATTGTCCTTGAGCCGACATACAAATACATCATTCTTCAGGAAGTCTCCGACTGGGGCAAAAACGGAATGTCCATTGAGGACGGGATGTTTCTGGCGTGCGAAGGAAGCGTTGAACACAAGATCGCATCCAGAACAAATTTCTCTTCGGCAATTGCCGGAAATGAAGGTCTCTTCAATCTCTCACTGAGAGGAAAGGGCGTTGTCGCACTTGAAAGCAATGTCCCTGCTTCGGAAGTGATTACGGTCGATCTTGATAATGATGTGCTGAAACTTGACGGCAGCTTTGCAATTTGCTGGTCAACTTCTCTGCAGTTCACGGTTGAAAGATCATCCAAAACACTGCTTGGCTCAGCCGTCAACGGGGAAGGGCTTGTCAATGTATTCAGAGGAACCGGAAGAGTCATGATTTCACCGACTGCTCCGAATACCGGAAGTCTTTTCAGAACAACCCACGATTAAAAAAATGAGCAGATGTTCTGCTCATTTCTTTCGGGTGCTCTCAGGGATTCAGTTTAATCACTTCATTGACAAGATCATCGGCCCCAAAGTTATCCGGACTGTATACGCGGAGAGTGAATTCAATTTCTTCAACATCGGTGATTCCGTTTTCTTCAAGCTTGGAATTACTCCATGACAGAGAAGTGAATTCTGAACGGGAGGCATTGACGGTTGTCGCAAAGAACGGATCTGCCATAAAGCCGTTGATGGATGCGCCATCGACACTGTACATCAGATTCTGATCTGTTTTGTTGACAAGGTACAGATTGATCGAATATCCCCAGATGCTGTCGGGATCATAGCCTGTTACAATCACGGAAACCTGATCGTTGTCGATCAGAATCTGATCCCCTGAAGCAGGTTCACGGACAAACTGAACTGCCTTGTCTTCGCCCTGCGGATAGATATGAACTGCGTCATGGAAAACAGGATCGGCGGACCAGTCATTTGAATCATAGATGCGGAACACAAGTTCGATGTCCGTAAAATCTGAGATTCCGTTTTCTTTCAATGTGTTTGAAGAAAGGGTAATGTCTTCATTGGATTTCTTGCCGGGAGCGATCTCATTGGCAAAAAGCGGATCGCAGTGTACACCGTTGACCGTTGCGGATTCAATGGAGTACATATAGGTTTTATCTGTTGATTTGTTTTCGAGAACTGCTTTCAGGGTATATCCCCAGATGCTGTCGGGATCGATTTCCCTGATTGTGACGGAACAGAATTCGTTATCAACCGGTGTGATTTCTTCAAATGTGAATTCTTCTGTTTCTTCTTTGACGGGTTCTGTGCTTTCTTCAGGATTGACTGATGCATTTTCTTCTTTGTCTGCCGGCTTTGAAGAAGAACATCCGGTGAGCAGAAGTGCTGTGAGAACTGAACAAATTGCGAGTTTACTGTTTTTCATGAATCTGACCTGCTTTCTTTCTGATGGATAAAAATGCCATGATTGCGTTGATGAGACACCAGCCTGCCCAGATCTTCAGATCGCTGAAGCTTCCGGAAAGTACAAATCCGAAGAGTGCGGCAAGTGTGAATAAGATGATGAGTGCAATGTCACTGCCTTTCTTCTCACTGTTTCTTGTGCTGACAGAAACAATTCCGCCTGCCAGCATCAGTACGGACAGGATGATTCCTGCACTGCCGCTGACTTCGGCATTGTTTTCAAGTGAGTTGGCGAGTCCGGCTGCACAGGACTGAAGGGTGACGAATGCGAAGAGGATCATGCAGAGAATGCCTGATACCAGTTTCCATGTTTTCATGTTGTGAAGCCCTCCTGATTATTTATTTGCAGGAAATCAAAAAAACCCGCTTACTGATGGGAAAACATCAGATACAGGTTCATCTTATGATTGCAGTGAAATGAATTGGTGTGCTGTCAGCACACAATCACGGCGCTGTCATACCAAGGACAAAAATCCAGAAGACAAAGATCAGAAGTGTGTTGAGTATATAGCCGATGATGCGAAGAAACAGGTTTGCTGAATTCATGAGCGGCAGGCTGCGTGCCAGTCCGGCATAGTCTGTGAACAGAACAGCCCAGCTGCTCAATAAGCAGAAACAGACGATTTTGTAGATCAGCAGCTTTGTGCCTGTGAATGCAGCTTCACCGGTTATGGGATCAGGAACTTCAAACGTGATGGCAAGATAGAAGATCATATAGTAGCAGAACACTGCGACAATCATCTTCCATGGTGTTCCTGTCCGGAAGCCAGGAAGAATGTATTTCCTGTATGGATCGGGAATGAGTCTGTGCTTGCCGTAAAAAGCATCTTTCAGTTCTCTGATGTTCTGATAACGGTCATCAGGATCAAGTCTGCAGGCTTTTTCGGCAATCCTGTTCATCTGTCGGTCATGTGGAAACAGCTCTTTCAGCAGGATTCCGAGTGCATAGATATCGGTTCTCTGATCTGACGCACCGAAGCCGTACTGTTCGGGAGCTGCGCTTCCTTCGGTTCCGATGAGAACGGTATCCTTTTCTTCATTGGGCCTGTAGATTTTAGCGGCGTCATAATCGATGATTTTGACCTGATTGTCTTTGGTAATGAGTATATTTGAGGCTTTGATGTCTCGGTGAATGATCGGCGGCTTTGCATGGTGGAGATAGTCGATACCTTCAAGAACTTCAGAAAAAATACGTTTCTTCTCATCTGCATCGAGCGTGAAGCCGCCGGTGATTTCAGACAGCGTACTGCCTTCGATATATTCTTCTTCAACAATCAGATGTCCGTTCTGTTCGTAATAATTGACGATGTTCGGAATACGGTCGCAGTGATGTTCTTTCAGCCACGAAAAAACCTGAAGATTGTAATATTCAAGTTCTTTTCTTAACAGGATTTTCCCGCTTGCGGGATCGATGAGAACAGATTGTCCGCTGTGATCAGAATGATATAATTCCTGCGAAGACGGACCTTCAAATTGTTTCCGGGTCATGACTGCATTGTAGCACGGAGGTTTAGAGATGGATTGGACCACAACGAAAAAACTGGAAGAGAAACTGATTCAGATTGACCGTGAGGAAGATCTCGGAAGATATCTCGAAGATTCTGAATCGATCTTTCCGTATCAGTCATTTGCGGATTATTTTGTTTCTCTTGAGAAGGTGAAGAAGCTGACAACCGCATCGCTTGTTCATGCCAGCGGCATTGAAAGAAGCTATTGTTATCAGATTCTTAACGGCACAAGATCAAACCCGGGAAGAGATAAAATCTTAAGACTTTGCATTGCCGCAAAGCTCAGCTTAAAAGAAACAGACAGAGCTCTAAGAGCAGCTGATGAAGCAGCACTGTATGTCAGAAACAAGCGGGATGCGATCATCATCTTCTCACTTGAACAGGATCATTCGGTTGAAGACACAAATCTTCTGCTTGATCAGTTTTCCGAGAAGCCGCTTGAATAATCGCATTGAAAAAGCTTTGGGATCAAAGCTTTTCATTTGGTTGAACTGAGATTATTCATTTTGCAGAAATGCAAGAATTCTCTTATAGCAGTGAGTTTCAATGCTGAATGATTTCGTCAAGAAACTTCAGTCTGGGATTATCGGGCGTATAGATCATATGCCCGATTTTTTCAGCTTCTGTTTTTGTTTTCATTGCTTCATCAGTCAGGCCGAGTTTCAGACAGTTTCTGATTTTCAGAATATACTGATCAAACAGAGAAGGGTTATCCAATGCATAGAATCTGACATAGGATTCAAGATTCTTTTCAGTCTGTTCAAGAGAGTCATTGTATTTTCCCAGATAATAGAGCACTTTTGCTTTGCGGGATAAAGCTCTCAGGATATCGGGATTCATTGCCTCATTGCTGAGTGAAACAAGAATTGAATATGCCTGATCGATCAGTTCTTCAGCTTTCTCAAATTCTTTTTCCTGCAGGTAAACATCTGCGAGTCTCAGGAGACTGCCGGCAGGACTCTTTTTTGTTTCTCTGTAATCTGTCAGAAGCTTTTCTGCACATGCGACTGCTTTTTCTGCATATCGGCGTGCATGATCAAGATCGGATTGTGAAGATGTATATCCATAGCGCATTGAATAAGCTTTGGAAGTGTTCTCCAGCACACCGCAGTACATGTATTTCTTCTGAGCATCGGATAATTCAATATGCTCAAAAATCTCTTCAGCTTTCTGTAACCAGGGAAGTGCTTCCTCCACTGCATTTTTCAGATGCGGGTTGAACAGATAAATCCAGCCGGTCTGGTATGCAATATGTGCGGTTTCAAATGAATACAGACCTTTGGTGGATGAGAAGTATTCAAATAATTCTTTTCCCAGTCTGACTGCCTGCTCGGGATAGCCTGAATAGCCGAAGATGACAGTGACAGACATGAAGAACTGTGCTGTGTATTCATCAAGAATTCTGACGGAATCGATGATTCTTTCGGCGATTCTGCAGTATTGTTCTTTTTCTGCTTTGGTATAGAGCCATGATTTTTCTTCGGCAAGGCTGTCAGAAATATGATCGAGGAAGAATCTGATTTCTTCTGTTCTGACCGGGAAGAAATGACGGACAACCTGATTGACGACTGAATGCAGCGTGATGCCGTCCGGATATCTGACAATCCATCCCCGTTTTTCAAGAGTCACCATGCTTTTGGTGGAAGGCAGATCTGCCCACTCTTTGAAAATCATTGCAGGGACATTCACCGGATGAATCAATGACAGAAGCTTCAGTATTTTCTGCTCTTCATTGCTGAAATCAAAGACTTTGAACATTGAGGTCAGAATGAGACAGGCTGTATCGGTTCTTCCTTCTTTCGATGTGATTGTTTCATTCAGAGATGTGATTCCTTCCTTCTCAAGGATTTCCAACATCTCTTCTGCCGTCTGACCGCTCAGTTCCATATGATGGGCAAGAAGAACGATTGTATATGTATGGGATGCGACAGAATGAAGAAGTCTGATCAGATCGGGATCATTCTTTTCAACGGCATATCCCTGATAATTGTTCATGAAGATACGGATCAGTGCCTGCTGATCTTTGATTTCTTTCACTTTGATGCAGGGATAGCGGCCCGAATAGTCATATTGAGTGGTGATCAGAACACGGTATCTTCCGTTCAGAAGATCACGTAACTGTTCATCTGTTTCTGTGTTGTAGTTATCAATGATGATCAGAGTTTTCTGATCGGAAATTCTTTTGATCAGGCTGAGCTTTCTTTCAAAATAAGAATCATCGCTTTCTTTTCCGCTCTCATTCAGAAGTCTTGTAAAGGCCGGCTTTGTTTCAAACGGCATTTCAGCGATCACAAGATCTTTCAGGCTGCGGTCATATACGGCATAGATGATGACATCATATTCATCTTTCCTTAATGCAGCATACTGTCTGGCAATTTCGGTTTTGCCGATGCCGCTGATTCCGGAAAGAAAGATCACTCTTTTTCCCTGTGCAAAAAGATCATCAATCTGCTTCAGATCATCGTCGCGTCCGCAGAAAAATGGATTGACAATGACTTCCGGTGAAGAAACCAGATGATATGCATCATAATCTGTTCCTTCATTCTTTGTGATGATTCTGTTTTGATGTATTTCGCTCAGTCCGCAGACATAATTGCCAAACAATGAGCCAAGACAGATCCACACCCAGCATGTGCAGAAGTCTTCTTTCTGAATCAATGCATCAAGATTTTTCAGGAATGACTGATAGGTATTCAGATCAAATGCAAAACCGTCATTTCTCTGGGCAGTGCAGAATGCTGTGACTTCTTCCCGATGGCATTTTGCAGTCAGCTCTTTCATCCAGGTATTCATCATCCGCTTCTGAGATCCATTGAGATTGTTTTCATAGATGTCAGCAAGATGGCTGAAAACAGCCGAACTGACAGATTTCTCATTCATCATTTCAGAAGCAGCACGTTTCAGCATACTGTGGGCAGCATTGAAGTTCCGGTATCCTCTGTCGTTTTTCCTGTTGCCCAGAAGACAGTCTTCGATTTCGGTGATCTTCTGTTTGTAGGAGCCCTGGTTTGTCAGCGTTCCGTTTTTCCGCGGTGCCTTGATGCGGCAGTTTCTGAAATCATATTCGGCTTCCTGCGATTCAGGGATTTCCTGAATAAAAAGACCGGGAAAAAAGAAATCAAGGACCTGCAGTTTGGATAATTGTGTAAATGTTCTGTTTTCAATGATGATGTTTCCGCCGGTTTCTGTATATTTTTTCACAACATTGATGAGTCTCAGCGGAAACAGTTCATTGTATGAAGGTCTGAATACCATTGTAGTTTTTCCCCCGCAATCAGTATAACAGGAAAACAATATATAGATTCCCGGCGGCTGTTGAGAAATTCTGCTTCGCAAAGCATTTTGCATATACAGATGCATACAGGAATGCAGATACCTTAAGAAGTTTGCATATTCTATTATTGGAATAGAACAGATAAGGATTTCATAACTCAGGCAGCGCGATATCAGAACAATTTGGTGATGTAGTTTTCCGCGATACCGTTACAGTTTTGATCTTCACAGGAGAGTTGGTCTTTATATCTGACAGACATGGAGGATTTAACATAATGATGAAACACTTGGTGAAACTGTTAGTTGCTTTGCTTCTGGCAGTACTGACCGTTCAGCTTGGCAAAGCTGAAGTGCGTGCGGATGATTCACAGCCACAGGAGTTAAGCGAAGAAGGTACGGCATATGCTGTACTGACAGATGAAGGAGATCTGATTTTCTTCAGAAGCAATGAAAGCTATCAGAACAAAGTGCGTTATGACGCAACCGATGTGACGGGAAATCAGTATTCAGGAATTGTCTACACCGGTATTGAAACCCTGAATCTGGGTATGTATAAGTATGCGCCGTGGTATTCTCAGTTCAACAGCGGGATTGTCCGGGTCAGATGTGCAGACGGGCAGATGATCCGGCCGGTATCAACAGCAAGATGGTTTTATGAATGCAATCAGATGGTTTCTGCTGATTTTTCCGGCTTTGTGACGGACAGAGTAACAGATACTAACTATATGTTTTATTCCTGTTCAAAACTTGAGCAGGTGAATCTCGATACATTTGATACAGGAAATGTGACAAATATGCAGGGCATGTTTGATGCATGCATGACATTAAAAGATATAGATCTCAGCAATTTTGATACTTCCAAAGTGACTGATATGTCCTTGATGTTTGAGCAATGCAGCTCTTTAAAGACTTTGGATCTTAAAAACTTTGATACTTCCAGCGTTGAAAATATGGGAGATATGTTTGACGGCTGTTATGATCTGGAATCGGTGGATTTGAGCAGCTTTGATACTTCAAATGTTACAAATATCGGACATATGTTCGGAAACTGCAGGACTTTAAAAAGCCTTGATCTCAGCAACTTTAATACAGAAAAGGTGAAATTGTTTACCTGGATGTTTGAATCGTGCAGAAACCTGGAGTCAGTTGATCTCAGCAGTTTCAAAACGGATCAGGCAGTGCAGATAAACGGTATGTTCATAGGCTGTGAGAAGCTGCAGTCAGTTGATCTCAGTCATTTTAATACATCGAATGTGACTGATATGAATGCAATGTTCATGGCCTGCAGATCTCTTGAAGAGCTTGATCTGAGCAGTTTTGACACTTCAAAGGTGACTGATATGAGCGGCATGTTCCAGGTCTGCGGAGCACTTGAAAAACTGGATCTCAGCAGCTTTGATACTCAGAATGTCACAACGATGGCCAAGATGTTTGACGGGTGTGCTTATCTGAACACGGTTAAGCTTGGAGCGAAATTTACGAAGTGGATCGATGAAGCATATCTGCCCGCAGGTAAATGGAATCACGGCAATCTCTCACTGAGCGAAACGGAACTGTATAATCAATATCCGTCACATGCTGAAAGCTATGCCGGCACATGGGAGAAAAATGATCAGCTGATCAAAGCTGAAGAAATCAGACTGAATATGACCGAATGTGCAATTCCGGCCGGCAGCGGAATTCAATTGACGGCTGAAGTTTTGCCGGCAAACACAAGCAATCCTGCAGTCAATTGGTATACTTACGATCACAATCTGATCGTCGTTGACATGAATGGTTATGTCAGGGCTGTTGCACCGGGAATTGCGACGGTATATGCTGATACAATCGACGGCGTCAGTGCTCAATGCAAAGTCAGAGTATTATTCTCGGATGTTGCGGACAGCAAAAAGTATTTCTACAATCCTGTCTACTGGGCTTTTGACAATGAAATTACAGTCGGTGCAGGCGGGCCTGGTAAGTTCTCCCCGAATGCATCATGCACAAGAGAACAGTTTGTTACTTTCTTATGGAGAATGAACGGCGAACCGGAGCCGGAAGAAGAAATCAATTTCAGTGATGTTCCGGAAAATGCATGGTATTACAAATCAATCACATGGGCGGCAGGAAAAGGAATTACAGTCGGCCTGAATGACGGCACAGGCAGATTCGGAGTCGGGCAGGCATGCACACGTGAGCAATGTGTTACCTTCCTGCATCGATCTGCAGACAAGCCGGCAGTCACGAAATATACAGACTTCAGTGATGTGACGGCAGACAGATACTACTATGAAGCAATCTCATGGGCAGCCGAGAAGGGAATCACAGTCGGTCTGAATGACGGAACAGGCAGATTCGGTGTCGGTCAGAAATGCACCAGAGGAATGCTTGTTACATTCCTGCAGAGATTCTCTGAGACAAAGAACAGCGAAAAATAATTGCTTTGAATCATAAGAAAGCGGAGATACCGAAACAGTGGATATCTCCGCTTTTGTTCTGCAAATGATCAGAACACTCAAAGGGTATGAACTTCAGCTTTTTTCCCTGAGAAGGCAATTCCGAATCTGACAATGTCTGTGATTCCGCGTTCTTTGAGATCTCTGTAATACTGTCTGCTTTCAATCTGCATGAGTGCTTCTTCAGCATGTTCAGAAAGATCATCTTTTTCAGATGGGGATACTGCTTTGAACTCCATGATGACACCCGGCAGATTTTTGCCCCTGGGTTCCATCTGAAGATCGAATCTTCCTTCTCCAGCTTTGCGATTTGAACGGATGTAATATCTGGAAGAAAGGCCTGCGATCAGTCCCAATACCATCCCGTGGTAAAATCCTTCGGTTGCTCCATCATAATAGGAAATTGATGTAACCATGTATTCTCTCAATGCATTCTGAAGGCGTTTGCCGTCACCTAAATAGATTGCTTTTTCAATTTCAGAAATAACGGTATTAGACTGCTTTCTTCTGATCAAGCTTAAAACCTCAGTGTTGTAAATACGGCGGATTTCTGCATTCGGCAGCCGAAGAGCGGCAAATGTTCCGATTTCTGTCTCTTCAGGTGTATCTGCAGGTGTCAGATAACCGGCAAGCAGCAGAAAGCTGAAGATTGTATCATTTCCGTCTGAAATATGCGGATAAATGACCTCCATATCCAGGGATACATGAATTGTTTCGTTCTGCATCACTTTAGCGAGTTCATCGCTGATTTCAGGAGTCATATCCGCAAGGATCTGGCGGATGATTTCATTGTCACTTGTGTTGGCCCAGTATGGTTTTGCCTGTCCTGCGGAAGCAAAGTAGTTTGTTACTGACCATGGGTTGTAGATTTCGGTATTTCCGAAACGATATCCGTCATACCAGAATTTAATTTCTTCTATTGAGTCTGCCATACCGCAGTAGGCGGCCATGATGCGAACCTCTTTTTCAGTGAATCCGAAGTACTGACTGTATTTCTGATCGAGGATTGTATTGACAGTCGGATTATTCAGACCGCTGAACAGATTTTCTTTGGAAACACGCATAATTCCGGTCAGAACACCGAAAGCAAGATCCGGATTATCCTTGAGACCGCCGGAAAGGAAGTTGCGCATAAAGGTGATCACATCTTCATAAAATGATTTTGTATAGCCCTGCTGGATCGGAGTGTCATATTCATCAATCAGAATGATTGTTTTCTGGTGATGATATTCCGACAGCATATGTGTCAGCTTCAGCAGAGCTCTGCTCAGTTCCACATCACTGAGCCCTCCTTTTTCCAGACGGTCAATGTAATCTCTGTCATCACTGCTCAATTTACCGTCATCAAACAGTTCGCTGTGGCGTCTGAATTCATCTTTAACTGCGAGCAGAATTGCCTCTCTGCAATCGGACCAGCTGTTATATTTCACATCTTTGAACGTCAGTGTAATGACCGGGAATTTTCCCTGCATCGATGTGTATTTTTCGCCGCACATCCAGATTTTCCGGTTTTTAAAATAAACGGATGTATCTGTATCAGTCTTTTCAAAGAAGGTTTTCAGCATGTTGATTGCCAGTGTTTTTCCGAAGCGGCGCGGACGGGTAAAAAGAGTGACCATATTATGATCATCGATCAGATCACGGATCAGAAGTGTCTTATCCACGTAGTAGCATTCGCCTGACACTTCAATATAAGATGTGTTTCCGATCGCAAAAGGCAGTTTTTCAGCAACTCTGTCAGCCGTCCTTCCTGAATCTTCAATATACTGATTCAGGGATTCTTCCGGTATTTTCCAGTTTCTGCCCTGCCGGTATGCACCGGCAATTTTACCTTCGCTGCACAGACCGACAACTCTGCGTGTTGTCATCTGAAGCAGTCTGGAAGCTTCTGATGTATTGATATACACATCTTTTTTCTTCATAATGCGCTCCTGTTCGGAAATATCGTATCATATATCGGAAATGAATTTAAAGATTTCCGATCAGATTTCCGATCGTCGGAATTCTCGGACAGTATCGAATTGAGTGTTCCTGCATATAATAATGAGTGAAGTGATTGAAAATGGATTTTTTGAACTTGCAAAAGAGAGATATTCAGAGCATTATTTTGACTCACGGCCTGTAGAACAGGAAAAGCTGGACAGAATTCTTGAATCAGGAAGAATCGTTCCGCTGCTTGCAATTATCAGCCGCAGAAATTTTTTGCGATCAGAAGTGAAGAGGCGATGAACAAACTGAAAAGTGTTACACCGTTTCACTACAATGCACCTCTGTTTATACTTGTCTGCTATGACTTAAGAGAAGTATGGACCAATCCTTCTGACAGTCTTTACCGCAATTACAATTCGGGAGAGCAGGACGCAAGTATTGCTGCGACAACAATGATGTATGAAGCGGAAGAACTCGGTGTCCATACAATCTGGATCAGAGGATTTGACTCTGTAAATGTCATGAAAACATTCGGTCTTGAAGAATATATGATTCCGGTGATGCTGCTGGAACTTGGTTATCCAAGTGAAAAAGCAAAGGCAAATCCATGGCATTACAAGAGAAAGCCGATCGAAGAGTTTGTGACTGAATTGCAGTGAACTGAATTGATCATCTGAGAAGATCGCATCGGCGGTCTTCTTTTTTTGCTGAAACAGCTCCTGTTCCGGATGAGGTAGGAAAGATGCTATGATGGATTCAGAAGATTATTTCATACATCATCATCCGTTTTCAAATCTCTGCTGTTTTGAAGCTTCCGGATACGAAAAAAATAATTGAGCAGCCGGCTGAAGAGATTCAGTTTCCGATCAGAGAATAACAGGGGGCAGGAATATGAAGAAGCCGACTTTAAAAGAGAGATTCACTTATTGGTTTGACAACAGAATGGCGAAAGGCAGCGTGGGACTGATTTCTGTGCTGATTTTATTCACAATCATCGTTGTGCTGCTTCTGTCCGGTGTGATTATGCTTTTCGATGCCGGGAATGAGCAAAGTCTTTCCGGCGTTCTCTGGGACAGCTTTGCGACAATCATCAATGCATGGATGCCTTCATTTGAAGAAGGATCACCCGTTTATCTGATTGCCATGGCCCTGACTGCAATCGGCGGTCTTCTTGTGACAAGTGTGTTAATCGGTATTGTGGCCAGCACGATTGAAGAAAAGATTATAGGTTTAAGAAAAGGGAATTCAATCGTAATTGAAAAAGATCATATCGTTGTGATCGGCTTTTATACAGGGGAATACACATTGTTAAGGCAGCTGATCCTTGCGGCAGGCGACAGACCTTCCGTGATTGTCATCGGCTCTGAAATGGAAAGAGATGAACTGGAACAGCAGATCAAAGACAATGTTGAAATCCCGAAGAATATCAGAATCATCTGCAGAACTGTAGATGTATATGATCCTGCTTCACTTCAGAGACTTGCCATTCAGACATGCAGAAATGTGATCATTTCTCCGACCGATGACAGCAATACTGTAAAGATGCTGCTGGCAGTATCATCACTGATCCAAAGTTCAAAGGTGAAGAATGTCAGAGTCAATGCAATCATTTCAAGAGAAGAACATCGCTTCCCTCCGACAATTTCAAAGAAACATAATGTGAGCACACTTCAAAGCAATGACACTTTGGCAAAGATCATTGCGCATTCCTGTACACAATCCGGTCTTTCCAAAGTGTTTACTGAGATCTTCAATTTCGAAGGCTCCGAATTATATCTGAACAGAATCAGTGAAATTACCGGAATGACATTCAGCGAATTGATGTACAGGATGGACAAAGCAGTACCGGTAGGGATCTACCGCAATCATACAATTATGATGAATCCGCCTGCAGAAACTGTTATTGAAGAATCTGATCGTATTCTTGTATTTGCCGAAGAAAAGGATTCTGCCATTCTGGTTGATGAAGGAAGTGTTCTTCCTGATGATTATGAATTAAGGCCGGTGAAGCCGGAAAGAGATACGAAGGTTCTGGTATTCGGCTATAACCGCACTTTGAAAACAGTTCTTCGAGAGCTGCCGGAAAATGTGCAGAAAGTGACGTTGGTCAATTATCCCGGAACAGACAGGGAAGTCATTGAAAAAATCTGCAGAGAAAAGGAAATGGAACTGGAATGTGTGAGCGGTGATACCAGAAGTGAGATGGGACTGCTGGAGCTTTCCAGAAATGCAGAACATGTTATTGTCTTAAGCAGACATGATCAGGAAGAAGATCAGGCAGATATGTTTGCCATATTCCTTCTGCTCAATCTGAGAGACATCAGAATCAGATATCATCTGCGCTACAACATCACTGCAGAGATGAGAAGAGAAAAGAATCAGAGTCTTGTGGTCAGTGATGATCATACTGATTTTGTCGTCGCATCCAATATGGCTTCGCTGTTTCTTGCACAGCTTGCAGAAAGTCCGCAGCTTTCAGGCGCTTTTGAAGAAATCCTTTCCAATGAAGGCAACGAATTATTCATGAAGCAGGCATCGCATATCAATTGCGCAGGAACACATACTGTTTCGGAATTAAGGCAGATTGCGTTCAGACAGGGATATATTTTCCTCGGCTATCTGAGCACGGATTTTGAATATGTTTTCAATCCATCGCTCAATGAAACGCTGAATATCAATAACAGGGACAGCATTATCGTTTTCGGTGAGAATTGAATTAGTCTGATCGAAGATACTGAAGGAGTTATTAAAATGAACGGGAGCGGCAGGCTCCCGTTCATACAGCTTTTCCGAAAGAATACAAACTGTCAATCTTCTGTATCGTATAAATGCATTCAATAATCTACAAGATAAATGGAAATGGAAATCTTCATCATATATTCAAGATCTTTGATACTGAGGACTTTGGCAGACAGGAATTTACCTGCATCCATCAGCCGCGAAAAGACGATATTGTCTCTTTCCGGCACGTAGCCGAGTTTATGATTTTCAGAATCAAGAATCAGAATTGCTTTGTCATCAAATCTGTTTTCTTCTCTTCTGAGAATCAATGTATCGCCTTCATGAATCTGATGAAGAGGTTCCTGATCCTTGAGGTAGGATGTTCCTGCAATATAGGTATCAAACAGATGAATCTCATTGACGAGAGGCTTGATGATCTCACCGATTCCTTTTTCGTCAATGATGGATACGACACCTTCTTTTTTGACTGTGATTTCGTTTTTTGTCATGATGCAATCCTCTGCAGATTAAACTGATTCAGAATCTGATCCAGCTGACGGGAATAATCTTCATAGGATTTCAGTTCATCTTCAAGTTCTTGTTTCTTTGTTTTGATTTCGTTTTCATCATCAATGATGAATCTGTACTGATAGGGGAATGATGTAAGAATCTGATCGATTTCTTTTAAGACCTGTGCAATCTTTTCATCGAGGTCCGGGATTTCAATTTCCACGTTCTCGTCGCCGAGTGTTCTCAGATATGCTTCGGTTCTGAATTTCAGTTCTTCAAGATCTTTGAGATTGCTGCAGCGGTAGGCAATTGAGATCTGATTCCAGAGTTCATTGATTGTTTCATCTTCCGAGAGATCAGGCCTTCTGTCAGGGTGGATCATTTTTGCAAGCTCCCTGTAGATTTCTTTGATTTTTTTGGATTCAAAATATGATATCGGCACTGCACTTTTGGCTGTGGCTGTATCAGATATCATTTCATCAAGCCTGATATAGTATTCAGCCATGACAGTCTGAATATAGTTTTCAAGCTCGGCGGCGTTGATCGCTTCATTGCGGTTGACTCTTGCCTGACAATAAGCAATCTTTTTCTTTTTTGAAATACATTCAATCTTCATCCGGAATACATCATTGATGAGATCGCCGAAGAGGGAAAGATATTTCATATAATATTGTTCGCCGTCTGCCTTTAAAGAATCCCTGCGGATCAGAAGGTTTTCATAATCTGCATATCTGTCATCTTTGAGTTTGATCAATTCCATATCCCATTGCCTCCAGAGCTCTGTACGCTCTTCTCTCAAAGCCGTTAACTGCAGCTTTGATGTAATAATCCTTTGCTTTTTCGTATTCGCCCATATGCCTGTATGTATCGGCAAGGCCGATATAAGAGACAGTATCTCCCTGATCGATCGCTGTTGTGAAGTATTTGATGGCCAGATCATATTTCCCGATGGAGTCATAGAAATAACCGAGGTTGAACAGCCATGCATTTTCACAGAAGAATTCGTGTTCACGCATATACTCGAGAGCTTCACCGAACAGGATGATCTCATCTTCAGAAAGATCATGCCGTCCGGTGTATTTTTTGATGAGCTGCATTGCTGTATCACATGTCATTTTTTTCATGTATCACCTCGAATGCATACAGATCTCTGTAATAATCAGTCAGAACTTTTCCGTTGATCACTGCCTTTGCAAAGAAATCATCAATTGTCCTGAACCATCTGCCTGCAAATTCAACAGCTGTGCCTTCTTCTGTTTCTGTGCTTCTGACGGTATATTTCCGGGACTCATATCTGAAAGTGACGGTTATGGGATTTTTCAGAAGATAATAAAGATCAAACAGATCAAAATCTGTTTCGTTGAAAGGGATGATCGTATACAGATCTTCAGTCAGCCACTTCATGACATTTCGGTCACCGAAAAAATGAGTGTAAAGAAGTCTTTCTGCAAGGAAATTCTTGGCCTGCAGATACAGATCGGCAGCTTCTTCATATCTTTTCTGTTCTTTCCTGATTCTTGCAAGTCTTGTATAGATTTCAGGGAAAGGTTCATTCAGATAGCGTGCATTTTCGACAAGGTGCTTTGACTCCTCAATGATCTCTGTATATTTTGCATAATCCTTTTCAACATAATATCCGTTTTTGTACATGTCGGCGACTTTGATTTTTGATCTCAGATTGCCGAGCTCTGCAGCTTTGCTGTAATAGTGAAAGGCTTTTTCGTAATCGACTTCTCCGGTTCTTCCGTAATACCAGATATATCCGAGTCCTTCACTTACCCATTCATTGCCGTATGCATATGCCATCTCATAGTATTTCAGAGCTTTGTCAAAGACTCTGCGCTCATAGTAGAAGCCGCCCAGTTCAACCATATAGTGCGTATTCTTTGTTTCTTCAATCAGATAAGCAAGGATTTCGGTATATTCAAATTCTTCATCTTCTGCCAGAGGGGATTTTTTATAAAGCTCATTCAGTCTTTTGATTGCCTGATTCTGATTCATATGTCTGCCTGCTTTCTTTTTACACTGTCATTCTGAATAGGAAGCTGTGCATTATTTGCGCCATTCAGTAAAGACAAACCGGATGTGCGGCGCAGAAATCCGGAAAGATAATGCGACCCGGGAAATGAAAATGGCACTGACTGATGCCGGATCAGCCGTGCCATTTATTCGATATGAGTGTTTTGGTTCAGCTTCCGGTTATTCCATCGGGAATGCGGAGCCGTTGATATCATTGAAAGTAATGCTGTTGATCACTGAATCAGCGAGGTCTTCGAATTCGTAATCTGCTTCAGTGTCAAATCCTTCCGGAAGAGTGATATCAATTTCATATACAATGTCATTCTTTGCCATGTATACATTTGCGCCTTCATCCCAGACGCTGTATCCGTTCTGCTCAAATCCTTCTTCCATCAGAACACTGAGTGTTTTTCCTTTGTAGTTTTCAATGTCTTCTGCAGAAAGAGCGAGTTCTGAGAAATCAACACAGTCTGTGATTGTGAGCGGATCGAACATAGCATTTACCTGCTCGGAATAATCTTCAGCTTCGAAGTCCAGTGCTTCATAAGCAGCAGCTGTTTCGCTGTCCAGTTCAGCTGACAGCTGATAATACTTTCCGTCTTTCACTGTGACAACGTATACTTTGCTGCCGAATGTGAGGTAAGGGAGACCGTCTTCACCGGCATCATCCTGAGCCTGTTTGAATGTTTCATACGGACTGTCTGTATGATGGTAGAACTGTGAGCGGTCATAGATTGTATATTCAGGCAGATTAATGGCAAGATCGTTATATTTGAAGCTGATTTCAAATGTCTGTGTCTGATCTTTGCCTGTCATTGTACATACGATCTTTGTGACTTTGTCATCTGTCTTTGAACCGGTGGTCTTGATTTCAACCGTTTCACCATCCTGTTCGGCAGTAATGACGAGCTCAAGCTCTGCTTCTGTTTTGCCGTCAGCTGTTGTTTCTGTCTGATGTGCGGAATACTTGATACCGTCTTCTTCACCGACACCGTCCTGGAAATAGCCTGTGACCAGAAGAGTCAGGTTCATATTGATGGTTTCGTTGTAGAAATCATATGTATAATCCTCTTCAGTCGGCTCGCTGCCTTCACTTAAGTAGTATTTCTTTCCGTTTTCTTCAAAGAGGTAGAAGGTGATGTTGTTTGCTTTGTCCTCTACCTTCATATTGGTTCCGGATCTTGTGAAGACGCTTGTGGCTTTACCGTCCATCATACTTGTCATTTCGACAGGATTTGCTTCGGCAAGTCCGTCATAGAACTGATCGACAAGCTTTTTGACGTCTTCTTTTGTTTCTGCTTTGATCTCAACTGCACCTGAAGTTGCACCGTCGCAGCCGCTTGCTGAAACGAGCATCAGGGCACTCATCGCAAACGCTGCTATTTTTTTGAATGTATTCATCTTTAATATCTCCGTTTCTTTCTTGAATTGATTGATCTCAGGGAGATCACGCTATATTACGTCAAGTGTGAATGTTTTGCAAGTCCAATTTACATGATGAAGTGTATAAGTTCAACTGTATCTGTGAAATTGAGTGAATCTTAATCCGGTATCTGATGTGAATATGAATGAAAAAATATGTGGTCTGAACAGAGAATGCACCGCTATAAAAAATAGAAAATATCAACTAATATCTGTTGAAATCCAAAATAGACTGGCACTTTTTTTGTACTTGCTTTTGCCTATTTTAAAAATGGGAAGGAAGCAAGAGGGATGAATGAAAAAGAAAAGTATAAAAAAACATAATTTTTACAAAAAAAGTATCTGTGGGTCCAAAGAATCAGAAAGAAATTCAGTAAGTTATTAATCAGATGTGAAGGGGAGAAGTTTCACATATGGATCGTAACGGATTGATTGAAATTCCTGAAGACATGGAAAATGCAAAAAATGAGACTGGAAATGCGGACCTGAACAGTCTTGTTTTTACCGACTACATGCAGGAAATGATCAGCAGATATAAAATCAAAAGAAGCGACATATCCAGAATCACAGGGATTTCCCAGGATTATTTATACAAAATCCTTTCCGGTACAAAGCATACGGCTCAGATTGATTACATCATTGCGATCTGCTGTGTGATCGGCATGAACGGATCCGAAACCCAGCATGCACTTTCAATCAACGGTATGCCTGTACTCAATGAAAAAGATCCCAGGGATAAACTGATTCTTGATTCGCTTGATGACTCAGTTTCACTTTATAAACTCAATGACCGTCTGGAGAAAGCCGGCTATCCATGGCTTCGCTTCACAAAGGATATGGAAACATATATCTCTGATAACAGCGATTGAGGAAAAATCCATTTATAGCCCATGTAAGCAGAGCTTTGTGTTTTAAGGCCGGAAGAATATTTGGGGGGAATCTGTATCTGAACAAAGAACAGTCTGTGTTCTTTGTTTTAATTTGATGAATACAATTGCAGGAATCATATAC
This sequence comes from Erysipelotrichaceae bacterium, assembly GCA_030525525.1. Lineage (GTDB taxonomy): Bacteria > Bacillota_I > Bacilli_A > Erysipelotrichales > Erysipelotrichaceae > Bulleidia. The sequence continues at coordinate 4,312 of JAUNEN010000041.1, read as the reverse complement.
ACTGTATTTGTGGCTGAAACAACAGTATGGAGACAGATATGAATGATATGACAGATCAGACATTGAATTATTACAATGAGAAATCAGAGCTGTTTGCAAATGATACGGCTGAACTTGAGTTTTCCGATATCCAGGATTCTTTCCTGAAATATCTTGAAAAAGGTTCATTGATCCTGGATTTCGGATGCGGCAGCGGCAGGGACAGCAGATATTTTCTGAATAAAGGATATCAGGTTGAGGCAATTGACGGTTCACATGAAATGGTGAAGATCGCATCAAAACTGACCGGGCTGAACGTGAAACAGATGATGTTCAATGAACTTGATGAATGTGAAAAGTATGACGGTATCTTTGCATGTGCATCCATTCTTCATGTTCCGTATACGGAGCTTTCTGATATTTTCGGACGCCTGAAGAAAGCTGTGAAAAAGAACGGTTATATCTATGTCAGCTTCAAATACGGTGAATACGAAGGATACCGTAACGGCAGATATTTCACCGATCTCAATGAGGAGAGATTTCAGAATATCCTGAATGCAGTTCAGGGATTGTCGATCATTGAAGAAACAATCACTTCTGATGCACGTAAAGGCAGAGAAAACGAAAAGTGGCTGAATGTGATTCTCAGAAAAGACTGAATCAGGAAGATGCCTGAAAGAGAAAACATAATGACATACCGGACGACAAAACAGATATGGGTCAGATCGGCTCATATCTGTTTTGTACATGTCATCAGATTCTTCCTGCTGAGTGGAACGCTGCATGTATCGCTTTCAAAATGTTCAATTGCAATTGATTCCGTTTCTGAGGAAGCCAGATTAGATCATCAGCTCAGTGGCACTTACTGTTGACAGATTGCGGCTTATGTTTCTGAAGATACATCGGATCAGCTTCTGCTTTCCGGTGTCTGGGAGATACAGGCTTCTGATGCAGCAAAGGTGCTTCTTCCCTGATCAGGTCGGCAACCAGGTTCAATGCCTGATCGAATGTCATGCCGGAAAGGATCAATGTGTCCATGACAACTTTGAACGGTGTGTGATTGCTCATAACGATATCATCCTCAGAAGTTCGGATTCATTGATAATAAAATAAGCCAAGATCTCGGATGCCTGATCCAATGTATATCCGGTTGCGATGAGAGATTTGATGATGATTTTCAATGCTTCATGTTTCTGCATAATTCTGTTTCCTTTCTGCCTTTTGGAGGCTTTACAGTTTCATCATAAGCAGGCAGAAAAGAATCAGTGTTACAGAAACCGTAACACTGAAGACTGAATGGAAATACTTCTGAAGGCAGCGTTGATATGCAAAGCATTGTCAATGCTTTCATGTATGCATTACAATGAATTCAGCACAAAACAATAAGGAGAAAGAATCATATGTTTGCAAAGAAATTGTTCAGTCTGTTTCTCTGTCTCTTCATCGGTGTTTCTTCATCGCTGATGATTGTCAATGCGGAAGAAGAAAATGCAGTTCTCATGCCGAAGGAAACACAGAATGAAGATGAAGGGGAACTGGATGTTACAGGAGAGCCTCTTTATTACATCGATGTTTTTTCGTCCGAGGATGACGAGTGGTATTCCTATGTTGATAAAAATGAACTGGTCGGCTCTGTCCCGGGAATGTCATGGGATGCCGAAAATCATGTATTGTCAGTCACCGATCAGGATCGGCCGAAGTGGCAGCTGTGTTTCTCATGTGAAGGATATGCAGGTGAACCTGTAAAAATGAATTTTGAGGGAGATAATGTATTCTGCTCGGTTGAAAGCGAGATTCCTCTTGAAATCAGCGGATCAGGAACTCTTTCCACAGGTTTTGTGATTGCACCTGCTTTCACAATGACAGGAGGCACGCTGAATCTGAAAGGCGAATTATTGAAAGAGTATTTTATCTATTACACAGAGGAAGAGGATATGGGTGCAGGAGCAGCAATCTATGCACCGACTCTTGACAATGTGGATTTCGACAGTTATTTCCGTTTTGACAACTGCACCGTCAATATCAGCGGCGTTTATCAGAGAGGTATTGAGCACTATTACGGTGATATTGATGTCCTAAATTCTTCAATCAATATCAGAATCCCGAAATACGGATATATCGGCTTAGCAACTGATGCTGATTTGAATGACCCTGAAAGAGGAGGAAAACTCACGATTCTTGACTCAAGTGTTTCCATTCTTTTGATGCAGGGAGATACATTCCAGGTGCTTTGCAACGAATATGTCGATGCAAACAGAAATCTGAAGTACTATGCAGGAGTCAATACAGGTCAGACACATCTTACCTTCAATGAAGCTTTCCGGAAAGGAACGGATATTGTTATCAGAAGCGGAAATGAGCAGAATTACTTCATGATCACAGATCGTTTCATGTTTGATGATGTTTCAGATCCTTCAAGATATTACTTTGAACCTGTCTATTGGGCATTCAATCATGATCCCCAGATCACAACCGGCACAAGCCCGACACAGTTCTCACCTGACAAAAATGTCACCAGAGGACAGATGGTAACATTCCTTTACAGACTGGCAGGAGTGCTTGAAGAAGGTTCAAAAACATTCGATGATGTCGATCCTTCCAGATATTATGCAAAGGCAATCTCATGGGCTGCTTCCAAAGGAATTACCACAGGTTATGCCGGAACCAATAATTTCGGACCGGATGACAACTGCACCAGAGAACAGATTGTCACATTCTTATGGAGATATGCAGGCAGTCCTGAACCTGTAAATCAGGCATCATTTACAGACGCAAAAGCAGGTGCATATTATCTTGACGCATTAAGCTGGGCAGCAGAAAACGGAATCACGGTCGGCTTAAATGACGGAACAGGCAGATTCGGTGTCGGCCAGACATGCACAAGAGGCATGTGTGTTACCTTCTTACAGAGATATGCAAGCCTGAAGACAGTAACTGAAAGCTATCAGTAAGATCATGATTGACAGTCCGGAGACGATCCGGACTGTTTTCGTTTGGATTTGCTGCAGACATCAGAGCAAAATCAGACCCAGATACCTGATCAACTGAAATTGTACAAACAGAATATTTGACCTAAAATATCTGAAGATGATTCAGGAGGATAATCTAATGATTGTAAAGAAATTCATCGCTTTACTGATGTGCTTTCTGACCTGCATTTCGTCAATGATGATTGTGAATGCAGAAGAGACAGAAGGCCCTGACTATTACATTGAAATTTACAGTAAGGAAATCGGTGCTTCGCTCACTTATGTCACAGATAATGAAACTGTGACTGATATCGAAGGAATAACATGGGATTCAGCAACCTGTACACTGACATTGAATGGATTCAAAAAGCCGGACTATCGGTTTACAATCGGTAATTCCGGTGAGAAGCACGATATGAATCTGATCCTGAACGGTGATAATGAAGCCTGCAGTATGGACCTGCGTGAGAATACAATTATTACCGGAGACGGCTCACTTTCAGCCGGAGAAATCCTGATCTCTGAGATGGAGATGCGTTCCGGCACATTGAATCTGAACTCAGAATATCTGAGAAACCTGTATATAACTTACCCTACTGACAAGGGAGTCGGAAGCGCATTGGCGCCGATGTGGCTTGGGGATACTTGTCTGTATTCACTGACCGGCGGGACAATCAATATCAGCGGTGATTACAACATCGGAATCGATAATTACAACGGCAGTATCGATCTGCTTGGAACTGACATCAATATCGATATTCCGAAATGGGGAACAACCGGTATTGCCTGCGGTAAAGAAGATTATGACGGCGAAGCGGTCGGCGGAAAGTTAAGAATCGCAGATTCAAAAGTTTCCATTCATCTCAGCAACAGCAGCAAAACTGCTCTGGTTTACTGTTTTGAATTTGAAGATGTGAATCAGAACCTGAATTATTACAGCGGAAACGGTAAAGTTGAAAAGAAACTGACATTTGAAGAAGCGATCGATTGCGAGGAAAATGAAAAATACAATACATACAGCAGAATGCTCCGCAATCATGCAAATCAGACATATTTCCTGATTACACCGGAAAACCTGTTTGAAGATGTCGCAGATTCTTCAAGATATTATTACGAGCCGGTTTACTGGGCATTCAATCATGAGCCTGTTCAGATTACAACCGGCACCAGCAAAACGCAGTTCTCACCGGACAAAAATGTCACGAGAGGACAGATGGTCACCTTCCTTTACAGACTGGCAGGAGAACCTGAAGTGCAGAACGCAAAGACATTCGATGATGTGGAAGCTTCCAAGTATTATGCAAAAGCAATCTCATGGGCAGCATCCGAAGGCATTACAACCGGTTATTACGGAACTAATAATT
>JAUNEN010000207.1 GCA_030525525.1 Erysipelotrichaceae bacterium | reverse complement strand
ACCATGCACTTTCAGGTACATCTGAGAATGTGCAGCCTTCTTCAGGTTCCGGTTTACCTTCCATTCTCCATAAGAATGTAACAAACTGTTCTCTTGTACAGGAAGCTGAAGGCGAGAATTTGCCGGGTCCTCCGGCACCGACGGTAATCTCATTGTCTAATGCCCAGTAAACAGCATCGAAGTAAAACTTCTCATGATCCACAACATCCGCAAACAAATTCTCATTTGTAATCAGCAGATAATTCTCACCAGGGAAGTTATGTGTATTCCTGCTGTATCTTTTTATACTGCCAGTATCCTGCAGAACAAATGCTTCATCAAATGTAACTTTCTCCTGCGATTTACCGCTTCCGACATAGTAATTGAGATTGTTATTGCTGTCCTCAAGGTGATAGAAATATGTCATATATTCGTCGGAAATGATCTCTACTCTTGCATTTTCGATCTTAAGATCGCCGCCCCAGTATTCATTTCCTTTTGCCCATCCTACAGCCAATCCGAAACGGCCGTACTTCGGAATATTGATTTTGATATCGGTATTTGCAATTTCAACATTGCCGCTCTGCACATCTATGCCGGCCAGATAATCTCCGCTGATACTGACGCTTCCCCCAAGAAAACGGTACAGATTCGGTTCTTCAACACTTCCGTAGTTATCATTAAACAGAGCATATCCGGTTGCCCTGTCAGTCGGATATGGCATACCGAAGCCTGCATATAACGGTGCGAGTCTGGTAGATTCCAGATTCAGCACACCTGAGGTCATCGTAAAATGAGTAGCGATAAATTGACCGGCATTCAGTGTTCCATCACCTGCCAATGTTGTTTCCGGGTCGGCCACAACCTGACACACTTCATTATTGCCGATAAGCTGAATCGTAATGCCTGAATCATAATCTGCAAACTGCTGCACAATGATATCAAGAGTAAAATCAGCAAGCTCTGCGTTATTCATTGTAAGGATTCTGCTTTGTTCATCCCATGATAATCCTGTGACATCCCCAACCTGTTTTCCGTTAACAACGAAATTTGTACCGGTTCTGTCATGGGTATTGTCCCGCAGAACGATCTGAAGCTGTGAACTCTCTTCCGATTCTGCATCTGTCACTGCATTCTCATTGACCTTTTCCACTCCCGAAAAATCATTGCCGTCAAAAGGCATGCTTTCCTCAATTTCCGCATTCACATTGATTCCCATTACTGAGAAAACCATCAACAGAACTGTGACAAACATTAAAAGCACTCTTTTCATATTATAGCCTCCTATATATAGTTGCAAAAGCAAATCAATTATATCAAAGTTATTGCAAGTCTTATATGCCCATAAGGTTAGGTTTGTCGCAGAAGGTTACTGTTCACATAATAGAAAGGCTTCCTGGAATTCAGAAGAATTCCGAGAAGCCTTTTTTCATACTGTAAATATAGAATCCCTGCGGTCTGCTGTTTCAATCATACTCAGTACAGCACAGTAATAAGATGCTGATGCGGACTGCTGAATGTGATCATTGCTTTCACTTTTCTCCTGCATTGCTGTAACAGCCGCTCAGATTGTTGCTGTACTCCAATTTGGTTTCGGATAATCGCTGCCGGCTTTCAAATTATGATCAGCTATTCAGCATGTGCATATCTGTACAGGAATGTGACAAGCATGCCTCTTGTGCACTTCTGACCGACTCCGAATCTGCCGGTGCCGTCATTGA